>DATCBL010000060.1:0-7596 GCA_036511875.1 Acidimicrobiales bacterium | reverse complement strand
CCCGGCCCCGGAGCCGCCCACCGGCCGAGGGGGCGACGGGGCCGGACCCCGGGGGGCGTTACCGACCGGTCAGCCGCCCGGCCACGGTGGCCGGCACACTGGGCGGCGGCGGGGCGGCCGGGACCGGTGGGGACCCCGGGTCGGGCTCGGGAAGGGCCTCGGGCCCCGCCCCGGTCCCGTCGGCCGACTCCTCGGGCCGGGGGCTCCCCCCGGCCGGGCCGTGGCCGGCCTCCTCCTCCTCGTCGGGGCCCGGGTCGGCCTCGCGCCGCAGGGACGGGTGGAACAGGGTGTAGAGGACCACCCCGAGGGCGAGGGCCCCGAAGGGGATGATGGCGTTCACGCTGGAGATGTACAGCGGGAAGAGGATGAACCCGGACAGAAGCAGGGTCCAGGCCCACAGGATGAGCACGCTCCGGCGGTGCCCGTGGCCCAACCGGAGCAGCCGGTGGTGGAGGTGGTTCTTGTCCGGGGTGGAGAATCCGGTGCGGTTGGCGGTGCGCCGCACGAAGGCGAAGGCCATGTCCACCATGGGCACCCCGAGGATGAAGAACGGGATGAACAGGGGGGCGTAGAAGAAGTAGGTCTGACCGGAGTGGGTGGCCACCCCGTTCACCGTGCCGCCGGTGGTCACCGCCCGGCCCCCGATGAGCATGGTGGAGGCGGCCATCAACAGGCCGAGCAGCAGGGCGCCGGCGTCGCCCATGAAGATCTTGGCCGGGTGGAAGTTGTGGGGCAGGAACCCGAGGCAGATGCCGCAGGTGATCACCGCGATGAGCGGCCCGATGTTGTCGGCGGGCAGGGTGCCCAGGTGCTGGAGGTGCAGGCCGTAGACGGCCAGGGCCCCCGAGGCGATGGCCACCACCCCGGCGGCCAGGCCGTCCAGGCCGTCGATCAGGTTCACCGCGTTGGTGATGGCGATCACCCACAGGGCGGTCAGCAGCGGGGTCCACTCCGGCGAGAGCAGCACCGTCCCGGCCAGGGGCACCTTGATCTGGAACCAGGTCACCCCCATGAAGTAGAGGACGGTGGCGGCCAGCACCTCGCCGGCCACCTTGGCCGGGGCCGACATGTCCCGGAAGTCGTCGATGATCCCCACCACGAAGATCACCGCCGCCCCGAGGATCAGGCCGAGGGGCTCCGACGATCCCCGGAACAGCGGGCTCAGGGCCGGGATGGACGCCGCCGCCGCCCAGGTGACCAGCATGGCCACGAACATGGCCACCCCGCCGGCGGCCGGGGTGACCCGTTGGTGGACCTTGCGCTCGTCGGGCTGGGACACGTAGCCGACCTGGACGGCCAGGCGGCGGGCCGGGAAGGTCAGCACCCAGGCCGACACCGCGGCCACCACCAGCAAGACGCCGTACCAGTTGAGCGGTACGACCCCGGTCACCCGAGCACCGGGTCCGGTGGGCTCATGCCCCGCCCAGGGTGGGGTACGGGAGGAACCCGGCGCACAGCTCGCGCACCTCGGCCCGGATGGCCTCGACGGTGCGGTCGTCGTCTCGGTGGCGCAGGGTCCGGCCGATGAGGGCCCCGATGGTGCGCATCTCCTCGGGGCCCATGCCCGCGGTGGTCTGGGCCGCCGAGCCCAGCCGCAGGCCCGAGGTGATGAAGGGCGAGCGGGGGTCGTCGGGTATGGTGTTGCGGTTGCAGGTGATGCCGGCCCGGTCGAGGACCTCCTGGGCCACCTTGCCGGTCAGCTCGGCGTCGAAGGTGCGCAGGTCCACGAGCACCTGGTGGTTCTCGGTGCCCCCCGAGACCAGGCGGATGCCCTGGTCGGCGAGCGAGTGGCCCAGCGCGGCGGCGTTGGCCACCACCTGGGCGGCGTAGGTGCAGAACTCGGGCCGGGCGGCCTCGGCGAAGGCCACCGCCTTGGCCGCGATGACGTGCTCCAGGGGACCGCCCTGGAGGCCCGGGAACACCGCGCTGTCCACCGCCTTGGCCCACTCCGCCGAGGTCAGGATGGCCCCGCCCCTCGGTCCCCGCAGCGTCTTGTGGGTGGTGAAGGTGACCACGTCGGCCACGCCCACCGGCGAGGGATGGACCCCCCCGGCGATGAGGCCGGCCGGGTGGGCGGCGTCGTACATGAACAGGGCCCCCACCGAGTCGGCGATCTCCCGGAAGGGCAGGGGGTCGATGATCCGGGCGTAGGCGGTGGAGCCGGCCACGATCAGGGCCGGGCGCTCCCGCCGGGCCGCGTCGGCCACCTGGTCGAAGTCGATGATCTCCCCGGGCTTGTCCGGGTCGTCGGTGGCCGGGGACACCCCGTAGGAGACGAAGCGCCAGATCTTGGAGGTGATGCTGGCCGGCGAGCCGTGGGTCAGGTGGCCGCCGTGGTCGAGGCGCATGGCCAGGACGGTGTCGCCCGGCTGGAGCAGGGCCTGGTACACGGCCAGGTTGGCGTTGGCCCCGGCGTGGGGCTGGACGTTGGCGTGCTCGGCCCCGAACAGGGCGCAGAGGCGGTCCCGGGCCAGGTCCTCGACGCGGTCGACCACCTGGTTGCCGCCGTAGTAGCGCCGGCCCGGATACCCCTCGGCGTACTTGTTGGTCAGGAGCGACCCCGAAGCGGCCAGCACGGCCGGCGAGGTGAAATTCTCCGAGGCGATGAGCTGGAGGGTGGTCGACTGCCGCTCGGCCTCCTCCCCCAGCAGGCGGGCGACCTCGGGATCGCCGGCCAGCCAGTGGTCGAAGGGCGACGCGGCGAACGGGGTGGTCATGGTTCGGCTCCTGCCTTTCTCGGGGCTCCGCCCACTCGTCTCGGGGGTTCCACCGCTGGCGGGCCGGCCGCCGCGGCGGCCCCTGGGTCCCCGGCGGGGCGGAGCCGGTCCAGGGCGGCCAGCTCGTCCAGCCGGGGCTGGTGGTGGCCGCCCTCGAAGGCGGCGGCGAAGAAGGCGTCGACGGCGTCGAAGGCCTCGGCCGAGCCGAGGGTCCGGCCGCCCAGGCAGATCACGTTGGCGTCGTTGTGCCGCCGGGCCAGGGAGGCGGTGGTCACGTCGTGGACCACCGCGGCCCGGACCCCGGGCACCTTGTTGGCGGCCATGGCGATGCCGATGCCCGTCCCGCACACGCCGACCCCCCGCTCGGCCCGGCCCTCGGCCACCGCCCGGCCCACCGCCCGGCCGAAGGTCGGGTAGTCCACCGGGACGTCCGCCGAGTCGGTGCCGAGGTCGGTGACCTGGTGGCCGGCCTGGGCCAGGTGCCGAGCCACCGCGGCCTTCAGGTCGAACCCGGCATGATCCGAGGCCACGGCGATCCGCATCCCCCGAGTGTACCGACGGGGAATCGGCCCCGACGGCGTCCCGGTACGCTCCTAGGCCCCATGGCACTGGACCCCTCCACCCCGGTCATCGTCGGCGTCGGCCAGGTCACCAACCGGCCCGACCCCGACGGCGGCCCCCTGGCCGACCGGCCCGAGCCCATCGGGCTGATGCTCGACGCGGTGCGGGCCGCGGTGGAGGACTGCGACGGCGCCGCGGCGGGCGGGCCGGCCCCGGCCGGCCGCCGCCTGCTAAGCCGGATCCAGTCGCTGCGGGTGGCCACCCCCCTGAGCTGGCACTACGAGAACCCCGGGCTGCTGGTGGCCGAGGCCCTGGGCATCGAGCCGGCCCAGCTCATGGCCACCACCACCGGCGGCAACAACCCCCAGAGCCTGGTCAACGCCACCGCTTTGGCCGTCGGCCGGGGCGAGCTGGACGTGGCCGTGCTGGTCGGCGCCGACTGCGTCTACACCCGGGCGGCCACCCGCCGGCACGCCGACCGACCGCTCCTGCCCTGGACGGTCCAGCCGCCCACCACCCTCCGGCCCACGGTGTTCGGGAACGACCGGCGGGGCACCACCGACGCCGAGGAGGAGCGGGGGCTGGACCTGCCCATCCACGTCTACCCGCTGTTCGAGAACGCCCTGCGGGCCCGGGCCGGCCGCGGCCTCGACGACCACCGGGCCCGGATCGGGGCGCTGTGGGCCGGGTTCTCGGCGGTGGCGGCGACCAACCCCTACGCCTGGATGGTCGAGGCCCGGACGGCCGAGGAGCTCACCGAGGTGTCCGAGGCCAACCGGATGATCGCCTACCCCTACACCAAGCTGCTCACCGCCAACATGCAGGTGGACCAAGGAGCCGCCCTGATGGTCTGCTCGGTGGCCGCGGCCCGGGCCGCCGGGATCGCCGAGGACCGCTGGGTCTTCCCGTGGGCCGGGGCCGACGCCGACGACCACTGGTTCCTCTCCCACCGCAGCGACTTCCACTCCAGCCCGGCCATCCGGCTGGCCGGCTCCTCGGCCCTGGCCCTGGCCGGCACCGGCGTCGACGACGTGGCCCACCTCGACCTCTACTCCTGTTTCCCCGCCGCGGTGGAGATCGCCGCCGAGGAGCTCGGCCTCCCCGACGACGACCCCTCCCGCCCCATCACCGTGACCGGCGGCCTGACCTTCGGTGGCGGGCCGGGCAACAACTACGGCACCCACGCGGTGGCCACCATGGTCTCGGACCTGCGGGCCGATCCCGGGTCCCTCGGCCTGGTCACCGGGCTGGGCTGGTACGTCACCACCCACAGCGTGGGGATCTACGGCACCGAGCCCCGGCCGGGGACCGCCGACGTCGGGTCCAGGCTGCCCGAGGGCACCGTGGTGGAGGAGGCGGCGGGGTTCGCCTGGGCCGGGCCCCAGGCCGCGGTGTCCGCCCTCCCCCAGTGCGTCCCCGACGCCGACGCCGAGGGCGAGGTGACCGTCGAGACCTACTCGGTGGCCTACGGGCGCACCGGGTCGCCCGGGCGGGCCGTGGTGGCCTGCCGCACCCCCGAGGGCCGGCGGGCCTGGGCCAACGTGGACCACCCCGACCAGCTGGACCTGCTGGTCACCGAGGAGGGGTGCGGGCGCCTGGGCACCCTCCGGCCCGGGGGCCTGGTCGACCTCTCCTGACGCTGGCCGTCCTCGAGCTGCCCCGCCGCCGGCTCAGGTGGGGGCGGCGGCGGCCGGGGCCGGCGGCGGCCCATGCGGGTCGCGGTAGCGGCGCTTGAAGGCGCCGTAGGCGAAGGGGCCCGACATCAGGGGCAGCCAGTACGAGGCCAGGCGGTAGGCCAGGGTGGCCAGCACCGCCTGGGCCCCGTCCAGCCCGGCCAGCACCAGCAGACCACTGAGGCTGGCCTCGACGATCCCGAGGCCGCCCGGGGTGATGGGCACCAGCCCGATGATGCCGGCCACCGCGTAGGCCAACAGGACCAGGGAGGGCCGGGGATGGGCCCCGACGGCCCGCACCGAGAAGAGCAGGCAGAGGTAGTCGAACCCCAGCCGACCGGCCGACAGCAGGGTGGCCTGCCACCACTGCTGGCCCAGCACCGAGCGGATCAGGTCCCGCTGCTCGACCAGGCGCTCGGGCAGCCCGGCGATGGGCTCGCGCTTACGCAGGAGCCTGTTGCGCACGGCCTGGGCCGCCCTCCCGGCGTAGCGGAGGGGGGCGTCGGCGGCCATCACCCAGGTGCCCAGCCCGACGAAGAGCACGAAGCCGATGGCCCCGATGATGGCGGCGTCGGCCAGGCCCCGGCTCACCGGCGCCCCGAAGAGCACCACCGGGAGGACGAAGACCGGCAGGGCCAGCAGCCCGCCGATCCCCAGGAAGGAGAAGGCGGTCAGCCCCCCCACCGCGTCGGTGGCGTCCATCCCGGAGACGGCCAGCATCCGGAACTGCACCGCGGCCCCGGCCGCGGCCCCGCCCGGGACGATCAGGGAGATGGCGTTGCCGGCCAGCTGGGCGGTGATGACCGAGAACCAGGCCCGGGTCCTCAGGGCGATGCGCTGGAGCGAGAAGGTGCAGACGAAGTGAGCCCCCTCGGCCAGGAGGGCGGGGACGAACCAGAGCAGGTCGAGGTTGGCCAGCCGGGGCCAGGAGTGGAAGACGGCAAAGAGCTCGGGGAGCACCAGGTAGAGGGCCACCCCGGCCACCACCACCACCACCAGCCGCTTGACCAGGGCCTTCCAGTTGAAGGTCTGCTGGGTCTGCTCCTCGAACTGGGCCTGGAACGAGCGGGACCGCGGCTCCCCCACCGGGGGCGTCTCGCCGGTCACCCCACCGGGCTCCCACCACATCGGTCACGCACGGGCACAGGTCGCTGGTCAGGCCCCACCCAGGGCCGCCGCCGCAGCCCGGCCGATGCGCGTGGCCCGCAGGTCCTCGGTCAGGGGGCTCTCCATCCGGTTCATCATGTAGCTCACGGTGAGCCCGGTGTCCTGGTCCATGGTGACCAGCGAGCCGCCGTAGCCGCCCCAGTAACAGGCCCGGGGGCCCATGGGGCTGAACCGGCTGGACAGCCCGTAGCCCATCCCGATCCGGTTGGGCACCACGAGCACCCGGTCGGGGCCGTCGGCCTGGACGTCGAAGATGGCGTCGCACCCCTTCTCCGAGAGGAGCCGGACCCCTCGGGTCTCGCCGCCCCCGGTGATGATCGACTGGATCCGGGCCACCGACCGGGCGTTGCCGTGCCCGTTGGCCGCGGGGATCTCGGCCCGCCGCCACCAGCGGTGCCGGGGGTAGGTGGCGTCGAGGGGCGGGTTGGTCAGGGTCCGATAGGTGTCCGAGGAATGGTCCAGGGCCTCGAGGTCGGGAACCGGGCAGGGGACCACCACCGAGACCCGCTCCTCCTCCGACTCGGGCAGCCCGATGAAGAAGTCGGCCCCGAGGGGGGCGGCTACCTCCCGGGCGAACCAGGCCCCGATCGACTCCCCGGTGATGCGGCGGACCAGCTCGCCGATGAGGTAGCCCTGGGTCAGGGCGTGGTAGCCGTGGGCCGTCCCCGGCTCCCACCACGGCGCCTGTGCCGCCAGGAGGGAGGTGCACCGGTCCCAGTCAGCCAGAGCCTCGGGCCCGAGCGGTTCGGTCCACCCGGACAGCCCGGCGGCGTGGCCCATCACGTGGCGGACCATCACCCCCTCCTTGCCCGCGGCGGAGAACTCGGGCCAGTACTCGGCCACCGGGGCGTAGAAGTCGAGCTCCCCGCGGTCGGCCAGCATCAGGGCGCACAGGAAGGTCATGGTCTTGGTGGAGGACCACACGTTGGTCAGGGTGTCCTCCCGCCACGGCGCCGAGTGGGCCTCGTCGACGAAGCCGCCCCACACGTCCACCACCGGCTCCCCGTGGAGAAGCACCGCCACCGAGGCCCCGACGTCGCCGCCGGTGTCCAGGCTGGACGACAGGACCTCGACCACCGCGGCGAACCGCGGGTCCCACGATCCCTCGATCTCAGCCATCCGACCTCCTCCGATTGGGCCCCGGTCATCGATCATCCCACGGGCACCGGCGATTGGGCATCCTCGGCGGTGGCGTCGGAGGAGGTGAGTGGCCGGACCGGGCCCGGGGTCCCTCGCCGGTCACCGTCCCGGGGGAGGTGGCGTCAGTCGGAGGTGCGGCCCCGCCGGGCCAGGGCGTCGATGGTCACCGCGGCCAACAGGACCAAGGCGGTCACCATGTACTGGTAGGACGCGGCCAGTCCGAGCAGGCCCATCCCGTTGTAGATGGTGGTGATGACCAGGCCGCCGAGGAGGGCGTGGACCATCTTCCCCCGCCCTCCGAACAGGCTGGCCCCCCCGATGACCGCGGCGGCCACGGC
>DATCBL010000059.1:0-4358 GCA_036511875.1 Acidimicrobiales bacterium | reverse complement strand
CGGGCCGCCCGGACGGGCCGCTGACGCCGGGCCGACCGCCGGGGCCGGGTCCGCTGACCCCAGGAGGCACCCATCAGGGGGTGCCCCGGCCGAAGTCGTCCTCCAGCCGGACGATGTCGTCCTCGCCGAAGTACTCACCGTGCTGCACCTCGACGAACACCACCTCGGTGTCGGTGGCGTTGGCAATCCGGTGATCGGTGCCCACCGGGATGTCCACCGAGTCCCCGGCCGCCACCTCGCTGACCACGCCGTCCAAGGTGACCGTGGCGTCCCCCCGGACGATGAACCAATGTTCCGAGCGGCGGGCGTGGCGCTGGTAGCTCAGCCGCTTGCCCGGGAGCACCACGATGCGCTTGACCTTGTGGGTCCCGTCGTCGTCCAGCACGGTGTAGGACCCCCAGGGGCGGTGGTCCGTCTCCAAGCCCTCGGCCCCGCTCACGATGCCCGCTCGGCGGCCCGGACCGCGTTGCGGAGGAGCATGGCGCGGGTCATCGGTCCGACCCCGCCGATCCGGGGGGTGATCCAGCCGGCCACCTCGGCCACTCCGGCGTCCACGTCGGACAACAGCCTCTTCCCTTCCCACGAGGTGCCGGCCCCGACCACGGCCGCCCCGGGCTTGATCATGTCCGGGGTCACCAGGCCGGCCCGGCCGGCGGCGGCGATGACCACGTCACCCTGACGGACCAAGCCTGCCAGGTCCTCGACCCCGGTGTGCACGACGGTCACCGCGGCGTTGCACCCCGGACGGCGCATGGCCAGCAGCAGGGACAGCGGACGGCCGATGGTCAGCCCGCGGCCGATGATGACGGCGTGCTTCCCCTCGACCGGCACGTCGTTGGCTGCCAGGAGCTCCACGATGCCGGCCGGGGTGCACGGGAGGGGGCCGTTGGCCCCCATCACCAGTCGGCCCAGGTTGACCGGGTGCAGCCCGTCGACGTCCTTGTCGGGATCGACCGCCATCAGGACCCGCTCCTCGTCCAGGCCCTGGGGCAGGGGCAGCTGCACCAGGTAGGCGTGGATGGCCGGATCGGCGTTGAACCGGGCCACCACGGCCTCGAGCTCCCGCTGGGTGACGTCGGCGGGAAGGTGCTCGTGGGCCGAGTGGATCCCCACCTCGGCGGAGTCCTGCTGCTTCATGGCCACGTAGCGGGCGCTCGGGCCGTCGTCCCCGACCAGGATGGTCCCGAGGCCGGGGGTGACCCCGGCGCTGCGCAACCGGGCCACCCGGTCGGTCACCTCGGCGCGCACCTTGGCCGCCAGCAGCTCGCCGTCGAGCAGGGCCGCGGTCATGGCCGATCCCCCATGGCCTCAGTATGGCCGGGCGCGGCCCCGCCCCGCCGGATCGGACGTCGCGGCCCGGGGGTCAATGGCGGAAGTGGCGCTCGCCACCGGCCATGACCACGGCCATGCCGGCCTCGTCGGCGGCGGCGATCACCTCGCCGTCCCGGATCGATCCGCCCGGCTGCACCACCGCGGCCACCCCGGCCTCCGCCAGCACCAGGAGCCCGTCGGGGAAGGGGAAGAAGGCGTCGCTGGCCGCGGCACCGCCGACGCCCCGGCCGGCGGCCTTGGCCACGGCGATCTCGGCCGCCACCACCCGCGACTGCTGGCCGGCGCCGACCCCCACCGCCTGGCCGTCGGTGACGATGGCGATGGCGTTGGAGGTGGTGCGGGCGCAGACCGTCCAGGCCAGGGCCAGGTCCTGCCACTGGGCGTCGGTGGGACGGGCCTGGGTGGCCACCTCCCACGACGACGGGGCGACGAGGAACCGGTCGGCGTCCTGGACCAGCATGCTGGCCCCGAGGCCGCGGAACTGCCGCCCCAGGGGCTCGGGGGCCGGGGCCGAGAGCAGCCGGGTGGCCTTGCGTTTCGAGGTCAGCTGGACGAGGGCCGCCTCGTCGTAGGACGGGGCGATGATCAGATCGGCCTGCGGCCCGGCGGCGATGGCCTCGGCCACCGGGGCGGTGACCGGTCCCCCGATGGCCACGATGCCCCCGAAGGCCGACTGGGGATCGCCCTCGAGGGCCCGCACATAGGCCGTCACCAGGTCGGGGTGGACGGCCACCCCGCAGGGGTTGGCGTGCTTGATGATGGCCACGGCCCGGTCGTCGGAGTCGGGCCCGGCCACCTCGTGGACCAGGCGCCAGGCCGCGTCGGCGTCGAAGATGTTGAGGTAGGAGAGCTCCTTGCCCCCGTGCTGGACCACGTCGTCCCACCACGAGTGGCGCCCCACCATCCGGTAGCGGGCGCCGTGCTGGTGGGGATTCTCCCCGTAGCGCAGGGAGCCGGCCCGCTCCAGGGCCAGGTGGATGGTGGGGGGCAGGACGGCGGCCTCGCCGTCCTCGGTCCCGGCCGGGCCGGTCCGGTCGAACCAGTCCACGATGGCCGCGTCGTAGGCGGCGGTGTGGGCGAAGGCGTCCCGGGCCAGCCGGAGGCGGGTCTCGGCCGACAGGGCTCCGCTGCGGCGCAGCTCGTCGAGGACGTCGTCGTAGGCCGCCGGGGAGACCACGATGCCGACGTGGGCGTGGTTCTTGGCCGCGGCCCGGACCATGGTCGGGCCGCCGATGTCGATGAGCTCGATGGAGGGATCCGAGCTGAACGGGTAGAGGTTGCACACCACCAGGTCGATGAGCCCGATGCCCTGGCGCTCCAGGTCGGCCAGGTGCTCCGGCTTCGAGCGATCGGCCAGGATCCCGCCGTGGACGGTCGGGTGGAGGGTCTTGACCCGACCTCCCAGCATCTCGGGGGCGCCGGTGAGGTCGGCCACCTCCAGGTGGTCGATGCCGGCCTCGGCCAGGGCCGCCGACGTCCCCCCGCTGGAGATCAGCTCCCAGCCCAGTCCGGCCAGGCCCCGGGCCAGGTCAACGGCCCCGGTCTTGTCGTAGACGGACAGCAGTGCCCTCATGGTCCAACCTCCGGGGGTGATCCTCGCCCATCCCCGGTCGTCGCCGCCAACCGATCGACGAAGGCGCGGATGGTGTCGGGGTAGAGGGTCCGCTCCACCGTCTTGATGCGCTCGTGCAGCGACTCCTCGGTGTCGCCGGGGAGCACGGCCACCGTGGCCCGGGCCAGGACCGGTCCGGCATCCATCTCCTCGGTGGCGATGTGGACGGTGGTGCCGGTCTCGCTCACTCCGGCGGCGAGGGCGTCGGCCACCGCGTGCCACCCGGGGAAGGCCGGGAGGAGGGCCGGGTGGGTGTTCAGGATGCGACCGGGGAAGGCGGCATGGATCGGAGGCCCGAGCACCGTGCCGAAGCCGGCCATGACCACCACGTCGACCGCCTCGGACTGGAGCGCCACGGTCACCGCCCGGGTGTAGCCCTCCCGGTCGAACTCCGGCCCGAAGCCGCCGTAGTCCCGCCGGTCGATCAGGACCCCGGGGACGGAGGCGGCCTCGGCGACCTCCAGGGCCCGGCAGGGACGGTCCACGAGCACGGTACGCACCGGCAGCCCGGCAGAGATGATGGCCTCGAGAATGGTGCCGCTTCCCGAGGCCAGCACCCCGATGCGCACCGGGTCCGGACCCGGTGGCACCACCGGGTCCGCCGCGGCTGTTCGGGATGCGCCGGGTCTCACCGGCGCACGATATCAGCGCCGCAGAGTGCCGGAGTTCGCGCCGCACGCGACACTCCAGGGCCGTTCGGAGCGCCGGTGCTACTGTCCCCCGGCACAAGGACCGGGGCGACGTGGCCCGACCGGCCTGCCTCCGGTACGGGCCCACGTCGCTCGGTCCCCCCTGCCCAGGGAGTGCCCCTCGTGACAGAGGTATCGGCATCGTCCCGGCAATTCCGAAGCGAAATTTTCGGGGATTGGGGACGGGGAGCGTCCCGGGCGCCGCCGGCCTACCCTTCGAGCGAGCGGAGCAGCGGCTCGTCGAAGTCGACCAGGGTGGGGAGGATGGCGTCACACAGCCCCCATCGGGGGGAGAGGTACGCGGCCGGCTCCGGCACCGCCACCACCCGCATGCGGGCCGCCTTGGCCGAGACGGCGCCGTTGAAGGAGTCCTCGACGGCAAGGCACCCGGTGGGCTCCACCTCCAGCTTGGCCGCGGTGGACAGGAAGGCACCGGGGTGGGGCTTGCCCAGGGGCTCCCACTCGGCCGAGTGCCAGGCGGCCACCCGGGACTCGATCCCGAGGCGGCGGAGGGCCGCCTCGATCACCACCGCGTAGGACCCCGAGCACACCCCCACCGGCAGCCCGAGGCGTCGGCACAGGTCGACGGCGTCGAGGGCTCCGGGCATCGGCTCGGCGCGGTCCCGCACCAACTCGGCCACCCGGGAGGTGATGGCCCGCTCCACCTCGACCGGGCTCATCCCCTCCCACCGGGCCCGGACCCACCAGTGCCGCACTGCGTCGTC
>DATCBL010000058.1:0-5972 GCA_036511875.1 Acidimicrobiales bacterium | reverse complement strand
GGCCCAGCAACTCAAGGTGCTCAACGACAACTGCGAGGAGTTCGGGGTCACCTGTTACCCCATGGGCAACCCCAACCAGGGCATCGTCCATGTGATCGGGCCCGAACAGGGATGGACCCAGCCGGGCATGACCATCGTGTGCGGGGACAGCCACACCTCGACCCACGGCGCCTTCGGGGCCCTGGCCTTCGGCATCGGCACCAGCGAGGTGGAGCACGTCCTGGCCACCCAGACCCTGCCCCAGCGGCGGCCGGCCTCCATGGCCGTCACCGTCGACGGCGATGTCCCGCATGGGGGTGCCGGCCACCAGGTCCATGTAGTCGAGGGCCCGGTCGGCGGCGTCCTGTTCGGCGTCGTCGTCGATGGCCGCCGGGTCCGGCACCCGGCCGTCGAGCCGGACCACCTGGGCCGGGTTGGTGCCCCAGGTGACGTAGGGGGCCAGGGTGGTGGCGTCGAGGTGGACCTGGCGGTCGAAGGTGGCCCCGGGATCGGTCGGGAGGGACCGCCACTCGGCCAGGGCGGCCTCCCAGTCGGCCCCCTTGGGCGCGTGGTCGCGGCCCTCGAGATAGGCGAAGGTGGTGTCGTCGGGGGCGATCATGCCGGCCCGGGCGCCGGCCTCGATGGACATGTTGCACACCGTCATCCGTCCCTCCATGGAGAGCCTGATGACGGCGGAACCGCGGTACTCGATGATGTGGCCCGACCCGCCCCCGGTGCCGATCTGGCCGATGATGGCCAGCACCAGGTCCTTGGCCGTGACCCCCTCGGGGAGGGCCCCGTCCACGGTGACGGCCATGGAGGCCGGACGCCGCTGGGGCAGGGTCTGGGTGGCCAGCACGTGCTCCACCTCGCTGGTGCCGATGCCGAAGGCCAGGGCGCCGAAGGCCCCGTGGGTGGAGGTGTGGCTGTCGCCGCAGACGATGGTCATGCCCGGCTGGGTCAGGCCCTGCTCGGGACCGATGATGTGGACGATGCCCTGGTTGGCGTGGCCCATCGGGTAGCAGGTGATCCCGAACTCGGCGCAGTTGGACGCCAGCACCGCGAGCTGTTTCGCCGAGATGGGGTCGGCCACCGGCCGGTCGATGTCGGCGGTGGGGACGTTGTGGTCGGCGGTGGCGATGGTCAGGTCGGGGCGGTGGACCCCGCGGCCGGCCAGGCGCAGGCCGTCGAAGGCCTGGGGCGAGGTGACCTCGTGGACCAGGTGGAGGTCGATGAAGAGGACGTCGGGCTCGTGGCCGCCGCCGGCGTGGACGGTGTGGCGGTCCCAGACCTTCTCGGACAGGGTCCGCGGCCCACCGTCGGAGGCCGGGCCATGGGCAGGGTTGGCGGGGCCGGGCGCGGGGGGCGGGCTCTCGGTCATCGGTTCAGGTTCCTATGTCGACGATGTGGACCTTGAGGGTACCCCCGGGGGCGGCGTACTCCACCGCGTCCCCGGCGGCGTGGCCGAGGAGGGCCTGGCCGAGGGGCGAGCCCGGCGACACCACGGTCAGGTCGGCCTGGCGCTCCTCGATGGAGCCCACGAAGAAGTCGGTGGTCTCGTCCTCGCCGTCGCCCTCGTAGCGGAGGGTGACCACCGAGCCCGGGGCCACCGTCCCGTCGGAGGCCTGGGCGGCGTCGACCACCGTGGCCGTCTTCAACAGCCGCTGGAGCTGGCGCACCCGCGACTCCATCTTCCCCTGGGCGTCCTTGGCCGCGTGGTAGTCGCCGTTCTCGGACAGGTCGCCGAGGGCCCGGGCCGACTCGATGGCCGCGGCGATCTCCACCCGGCCGCGGGTGGTCAGGTCCTCCAACTCGGCCGACAGCCGGTCGTAGGTGTCTCGGGTCAGTTGGGCTTCGGCCGCGTCACTCACGGCCCACCAGGCTAATGGCTGTCCCCGTCGGTCTGGACCGAAGGGTCAAGGGGTCGGTCTCCACCTGGCGGTGGTGCCCCGGCCCCGGCGCTCGGCAGGTGCGCACAGCAGCAGCCGGGCGTGCGGCACGCGGCCATCCGGACGCCCCGGTCCACCCGGCAGCCGCAGTCCGCGCAGAGGATCTCCACTAGCGGATGGGCGAGCCGAACCGGATGAGATTCCCGTCGGGATCGGTGTGGCTGCCCTCCCGCTTGCCGTAGTCGTGGTCCTCCGGACCGGTGACCGCCAGCCCGGCCTTCCGCCAGGCGTCGGCCAGCTCGTCGGCATCGTCGCAGTGGAGGTAGAGCTGGCCGGCACCGGGCCGGTCCTCGGCCAGCCTCAGGTGGATGGTGAGGTCCCGGTCCCGATGGGCGAAGGCGTAGGTCTCGTCATGGTGGCCGATCTCGAACCCCATCCTGTCGTAGTGGTCGGTCGCCCTGGGCACGTCGGCGACGGGGAAGATCGGTTCGAACCCCGCCACCTGCCACCCTCCACCGTGCGCCCCGACCAACTTGTCCCTCCTCATGTTGAGCCAGTCGAGGCACTGGTAGCAGATCTGGATCTCTCGGTGGGAGTGGAGTTGGACGGTCTGTTCCACCGCCTCGCCGCAGCAGGAGCATGTCGAGGTGGCCATGGCCCCAGCGTACCGAGCCGGCCGTGGGCCGGTGCCGAACAGATGTTCGTCGAAAGGTGTCCGATCCGACGGGGGAGCAGGGCTACGGAGCGTGGGTTGTGCTCTCGGTACCGATCACCCGCCAGCCTGCCGCCCCGGCGGCCCAGGTGCCGCGCCCGAGGACCGTGGGACCCCCGGAAAAATTGCGGAAAGAATAATCTTCACAGAAAGTTCATTGTGTTGTAACGTCCGGTGAAGACAGGACCTGACCACCGACAGTGGGGGATTCACCGTGAAACTGAACAGCAAGCGAGCCTTGGTCTCGATGATGATGGTTGGTGGCCTCCTGGCCGCGGCCTGTAGCAGCAACAGCTCCACTGCCACCACCACGACGACCTCGTCGGGGGGCTCCACCGCCTCGGTGTCGGCCACGTCCTTCACCAACACGTTCTCGGCCATGACCAAGCTCAAGAGCCTGGCTGCCGAGGGCCACGGCAAGGTGGCGGTCATCCTGCCCGACACGGTGTCGTCGGCCCGCTACACCGAGTTCGACGCCCCCTACCTCAAGCAGGCTTTCGAGACCGCCGGGCTGAGCGATTCGAACTTCAGCATCCAGAACGCCCAGGGCAGTGACGCCACCCAGCTCACCGACGCCCAGTCGGCCATCTCGGCCGGGGCCTCCGTGCTGGTGGTCGACGCCCTCGACTCGGGGGTGGGGACCTCGATCGAGACCTACGCCAAGTCCCACGGCGTGGACGTCATCGACTACGACCGGCTCGTCCTCGGCGGCACCCGGCAGTACTACGTGAGCTTCAACAACGTCCAGGTGGGCACGCTGATCGGCCAGGGAATGGTCAGCTGCATCGCCAGCTGGAAGGTGGCCAAGCCCAACCTGGCCGTCATGGTGGGGGCGCCGACCGACAACAACGCCACCCTCTTCGCCCAGGGCTACAACGCCGTGCTCGCCCCCCACTTCTCCTCAGGGGCCTACGTGAAGTCGGCCACGCCCGCCGGCACCTGGGACCCGCCCACCGCGGAGACCGAATTCCAGCAGGCGCTCACCGCCCACCCGGCCATCAATGCCGCGGTGGTGCCCAACGACGAGAACGCCGCCCCGATCATCACCTACCTGAAGACGCTGAACATCCCGGCGGCCAAGTTCCCGATCACCGGCCAGGACGCCACCCTGGTGGGCATCCAGAACATCATCTCGGGCTACCAGTGCGGCACAGTCTACAAGCCGATCTACGAGGAGGCCCAGGCCGCCGCGGCCCTGGCCCTGTACCTGCGGGCCGGCAAGACGGCGCCGCCGGCCCTGGCCAACGGCACCACCACCGACACCGTCTCCCATGTGCAGGTCAAGTCGACCCTGCTCGTCCCGGAGTGGGTGACCCCGACCAACGTGGAGTCCACGGTGGTCAAGGACGCCTTCGTGCCGGCTTCGCAGATCTGCACCGGCACCTACGCCGCCGACTGCACGAAGTACGGGATCAGCTGAACGCGTTGACCGAGCCCGGACGAGTCGGCGCTCCGCCTCGGTGAGCGTCACGGCGGAGCAGGACGCCCCCGGGGCGCCCGCGGACTCCGACCACCCCATCCTCAGCCTGCGCGGCGTCTCCAAGCACTTCGGCGCCGTGCAGGCCCTGCGGGGGGTGGACCTCGACATCCTGCCCGGGCAGATCACCGCGCTGGTCGGTGACAACGGGGCCGGCAAGTCGACCATGATCAAGACCATCTCGGGGATCTGGGCGCCATCGTCGGGCGAGATCCTCTGGAACGGCGAACCGGTGACCATCCGGACGCCGCGGGACGCCGACGCCCTGGGGATCGCCACCGTCTACCAGGACCTGGCCCTGTGCGACAACCTGGACATCGTCCAGAACATGTTCCTCGGCCACGAGCTCCTCTCCCACCGCCTGCTCGACGAGGGCACCATGGAGAGGACGGCCAAGCAGACCTTGGCCGACCTCTCGGTCACCACCGTCTCGTCGGTCCGCCAGGCCGTGGGGTCGCTGTCGGGCGGCCAGCGCCAGTCGGTGGCCGTGGCCCGGGCCGTGATGCGCGAGGCCAAGCTGGTCATCATGGACGAGCCCACCGCCGCCCTCGGGGTCTCCCAGACGGCCCAGGTGCTCGAGCTCATCCGGAACCTCGGGGCGCGGGGCATCTCCGTCCTGGTGATCTCCCACAACCTGGTCGACGTGTTCGCGGTGGCCGACCGCCTGGCCGTCCTCTACCTCGGCCAGCTGGTCAGCAGCGGGCCCATCGGCGACTACGACACCCAGAGCGCGGTGGAGCTGGTCACCACCGGGACCCTGGACCACCCCGACCGCACCTCACCGCCCAACTCCGCCGGGACCACCGGGCCGGCCGGCTGACCGTGCCCCCGCCCGAGGAGTCGCCGAAGCCGTCCCCGGCCGCGGTCAAGGACCCGCTGGCCGGTCCGAAGGCCGACCCCGGGGTGCTCGGGGGCATCCCGATGCCGGTCAGTTCGCCCCAGTCGACCTTCGCCGAGTACGCCACGGCCTGGGCCAAGCGCCTCCGCTACGGCGAGAGCGGCGTCCTGCCGGTGGTGGGGGGCCTGATCCTGCTGGTGATCATCTTCCAGGTCCAGGACTCGGTCTTCCTGTCGGCCGGCAACCTGACCAACCTGTTGGTGCAGGGCTCGGTCTTCGTGCTGCTCGGGATGGCCGAGGTGTGGGTGCTCATTCTCGGGGAGATCGACCTCTCGGTCGGCTACATGGCCGGCGTCGGGGCGGTGATCACCGCCATCCTGGCCGGGACGCCCCACAACTTCCCGTGGTGGCTGGCCATCCTGGCCGGCCTGGCCGCCACCTCGGCCATCGGCGCCCTGTGGGGGGTGCTGGTCATCCGCCTCCGGCTGCCCTCCTTCGTGGTGACCCTGGCCGGCCTGCTGGGACTGGAGGGCCTGCTGCTCTACCTGGTCAACGTGGCCGGCACCGGCGGGACCATCCGGCTCACCAACACTGTGCTGCTCGACATCACCAACGGCAACATGAGCCCCACGGCCGGATGGATCGTGGCCGTGGTGTCGGTGGTCCTGTTCGCCTTGGTCACCATCCTGCGCGACCGGCGCCGCCGGAGCTCGGGCCTGGTGGCCCCGCCCCTGGCCGTGTCCCTCCTGAGGGTGGCGCTGGTGGCCGCCGCCGCGGTGGCCCTGGTCCTCATCTGCAACACCAACCGGGGCGTCCTCGAGCCCCTCCGGGGCGTGCCCTACGTGGTCCTCATCATCGCCGGCTTTCTGATCATCTACACCTTCATGCTCACCCGGCTGCGGTTCGGGCGCTACCTGTACGCCATCGGGGGGAACGCCGAGGCGGCCCGCCGGGGCGGGGTCAGCCTCGGGTGGAACCGCCTGTTCGCCTTCGCCCTCACCGGGCTGACGGCCGGCGCCGCCGGGATCATCTACGCCTCCCGCCTCGGCTCGGTGTCCAACAACATCGACGGAGGCG
>DATCBL010000057.1:0-2201 GCA_036511875.1 Acidimicrobiales bacterium | reverse complement strand
TGCGGGTCGAGCCGGTTCGCTCCAGACCCAGTCTCCGGGGGGCCCTGGCCGGAGTGGCACTGACCGAGGCGCTCGAGGCTGATCGGCGCAGCGAGCGGGACCGGTGACCGACTGCCTCGACTCGTGGGCGATCCTGCGCTGGCTCGAGGGGGCCGAGCCGGCCGCCGGCCGGGTCGAGGCGTCGCTGACGGCGCGACCGGTGATGAGTTGGATCAACGCCGGAGAGGTGGCGTACATCATCGAGCGGATGGCCGGTGCCGACCAGGGGCGCCGGGTCGTCCTGGACCTGCGCCGCGTGCTCACATTGGAGCTCCCCTCCGAGGCCCGCGTGCTGGAGGCGGCCCGCATCAAGGCCGCGTATCCGATGGCCTACGCCGACGCATTTGCGGTGGCCACCGCGCTCGCCCACCGGGCGGTGTTGCTGACCGGGGATCCGGAGATCCTCGATGCCGGAGGAGCCTGGCTGACCGAGGACCTGAGAGCCTGACCGCCGACCACTCGTCGGGACGCGGCATCAGCTACCGGAGGAGCTCTGCGAGTGCCCGTCGGACGTAGGGACGGAGGGGGAGCCCGGCGGCGCCGTCGATCGGGACCCATCGGGCGATGTCCGAGGACCCGCCCACCTCGTCCCGGAGGTCCCCGGCGTAGCCGTCCACCCGGTAGATGATCCGGAGGGTGTGCAGGCTGTCCCCGTCGGGCAGGGTGAAGACGTCGGAGAGGATGCCGAGCAGGTCCCCGACTTCGATTTCGAGGCCGGTCTCCTCCTGGAGCTCGCGGCGCAGTCCGTCCACCGGGTCCTCCCCGTGGTCGAGGCCGCCGCCGGGGAGGAACCACTGCCCGGCCACGGTCAGGTGGGGCGCGGCCCGGACCAACAGGACGTTGCCGCCTCCGTCCTCGCAGATGCCGTAGACCGCCACCCGTTGTTGGCGTCCCCCGGGCGCCGGGGTCTCGGCGGGCACCGGGTCCGGGCTCGGAGGGGTCACCGGCGCATCCTACGAGCGAGCCCGGCCCTTCCGGAGCAGGTCGCCCATCTGCTGGTGCCAGCAACGGCCGTCCCGGTCGGTACGCTACCGGGCAGTGCCCCGCTTCTACATCACGACCCCGATCTACTACGTGAAGGACGCGCCCCACGTGGGCCATGCCTACACCACGGTCAACGCCGACGCCCTGGCCCGGTGGCACCGGCTCCGCGGGGACGAGGTCTTCTTCCTCACCGGGACCGACGAGCACGGCCAGAAGGTGGCCCGCGCCGCCGAGGAGCAGGGGCTCACCCCCAGCGAGTGGACCGACCGGTTGGCCCCGCGGTTCGCCGAGGCGTGGTCCGAGCTCGGCATCAGCAACGACGACTTCATCCGCACCACCGAGCCCCGCCACCGCCGCGCCGTGCAGGAGTTCCTGGGCCGGATCAGGGACAACGGGTTCATCGTCAAGGACACCTACCGCGGCCTCTACTGCGTCTCGTGCGAGCAGTACTACGTGGAGGACGAGCTGGTGGACGGAGACCTGTGCCCCATCCACCACACCCCGGTGGAGCATCTGGAGGAGGAGAATTACTTCTTCCGGCTCAGCGCCTTCGAGTCCCAGCTCATCGAGTGGTACGAGGCCAATCCGGACGCGGTGGTCCCCGAGTCCAAGCGCAACGAGGCCCTGAGCTTCATCAAGGGGGGCCTGCGGGACATCTCCATCACCCGGACCTCCATCGACTGGGGGGTGCGGGTCCCGTGGGACGAGGACCACGTCTTCTATGTCTGGTACGACGCGCTGATCAACTACCTCACCGCCATCGGCTACGGCGAGGACCCCGAGCGGTTCGAGCGGTGGTGGCCGGCCGTGCACCATCTCATCGGCAAGGAGATCATCCGGTTCCACTGCGTGTGGTGGCCGGCCATGTGCATGGCGGCCGGGATCGACCCGCCGGCCCACGTGCAGGTGCACGGGTGGCTCCTGCTGGGCGGCGAGAAGATGTCCAACTCCAGCGTCAACCAGATCGCCCCGTCCGACCTCATCGAGGAGTACGGCGTTGACCCGGTCCGCTATCACCTCCTGCGGGACATCCCCCTCGGGAGTGATGGCGAGTTCTCGGCCGAGGGCATCACCGCCCGCTACAACACCGACCTGGCCAACAACCTCGGCAACCTGCTGTCCCGGGTGGCCACCGTGGTCGGCTCCAAGTGCGGCGGGGTGGGCCCGGCCCCGGCGGC
>DATCBL010000056.1:0-3410 GCA_036511875.1 Acidimicrobiales bacterium | reverse complement strand
CGGAGCCCCGGTGGACTCCACACCGCGAATACCGGGCGACATGCCGGGCCGGCCGCGACGGCCCCCGGCGGGACCTCCCCCGGCGTCCTCGGACCCGTCTCGGCGGGCGTCACTCGCACTCCCCGTCGCTCGATACAACGTCAATTCGTCCCCCCGGTGTCCCTCAATCCGGCAATACCGCTCGGGTCGATAGACGGCAAACCGGCCGGACCCGGGCCCCCCTCCGGGGCACCCCCCGGCTCCCCGGGCCCGGATCGGGCGCTGAGCAGGGACGATGGCACCGTGGTCGGGGCGTGCCCCTTCCTCGCCCCGTCAATGGCCGGCCCCATCGGTCCGGCGGCGGCCCAATCACCGCCGGCACCACCGCCTCCATGACCGGGACCGGTCCCCGGAATGCCCGGCAAAGGTCGTCGGCAATTGGCACTATGAACCCCCCGGACATCCGCCGGGTTGCGCCCTATGACGTTCTCTGCGATGCTCTGGCCATGGCAACGACAACCCCGGCGAAATCACGCAAAAAAACCCCGATGTCCGAGGATCACAAGGCGGCCTTGGCCAAGGGACGGGAAGAGGGTCGCATCGTGCGCCGCTATCTCGAGGCCCTGGAGTCGACCAAGCCCCGACGGGGCCGCAAGCGCACGCCGGAGTCGATCCGCAAGCGCCTGTTCGCCATCGACAACTCGCTGGGCACCGCCGACCCCCTGTCCCGCCTCCACCTCATCGAGGAGCGCCAACGGCTGGAGGCCGAGCTCTCCCACACCGGGGACACCGTGGACCTGGCCGCGCTGGAGAAGAGCTTCGTCAAGGTGGCCCGGGTCTACGGCGAGCGCAAGGGCATCTCCTACTCGGCGTGGCGCACGGTGGGCGTGAGCGCCTCGGTCCTCCAGCAGGCCAAGATCCCCCGCACCCGCAGCTGACCCGGGCCGCGTCGGCCCGCCCCGACTCGGCCCACCGGTAGCCCCGGACCCGCCGGTCGGTGCAGATCACCATCGTCAAAGCGGCGGGCCGGTCGCACCGCGCCGTGGCGGTCCGCGACGACGGCGTCGCCGTGCAGTTCGCGGTGGCCGACTACGGCGATCGCCTCCCCCACGACCTGGTCCACTACTTGGTGGAGTCGACGCTGGGCCTGGAGTGGGGCTTCTGGGGCCTGGTGGCGGCCGGGGCCGAGCTCGACGCCGTGGCCCGGCACCGCGCCCGCCACCGTCGGGACCTCCCGCACCACCCCGATCCCCGGGTCGACGAGCACGGCGACGAGCTCCTCCGCGCCGAGGCGCTGGTGGCCGAGGCCTGCCCGCTCTCGGACGGGGAGCCGGGAGGCCCGGGGACGCCGGTGGCCGGCCTGTCTCAACGGATCGAGGAGTGGAATGCCACGTGGCAGGGGCTCGCCCCCGGCGAGCGCCTCCGGTTCGAGTGGCCGCCCCCGCCGGGCTGAGTCAGGCCACCGTGGCCGGGGCCCGGAGCGCCGGCTCCGCCGAGGCCATCAGGACCCGCAGCAGCACGGTCCCGTCGACCGAGCCGAGCAGGGGATCGGACGCCCGCTCGGGGTGGGGCATCAGGCCGACCACGTTGCGGGCCGCGTTGCAGACCCCGGCGATGCCGTCGACCGACCCGTTGGGGTTGTCCACGTAGCGCAGCACCACCCGGTCGTCCCCGCGCAGCCGGGCCAGGGTGTCGGCGTCGCAGGTGTAGTTGCCCTCGAAGTGGTTGATGGGGATGGACAGCTCCGTGCCCACCGGCACCCCGGCGGTGAGCACCGAGTCCGACGTCTCCACCCGCACGCCGACGGTGGCACAGACGAAGCGCAGGCCCCGGTTCTTCTGGAGCGCCCCGGGCAGCAGGCCGGCCTCGGTCAGCACCTGGAACCCGTTGCAGATCCCGATCACCGGCCCGCCGTCGGCGGCGAACCGGCCCACCGCCTCCATCACCGGGGAGAACCGGGCCAGGGCCCCGGGCCGGAGGTAGTCGCCGTGGGCGAAACCGCCCGGCAGCACCAGGGCGTCGAAGCCGGCCACGGTGGTGTCGCCGTGCCACACCAGGTCGGACGACGCCCCGAGGCGGCGCAGGGCCAGCACCGCGTCGTGCTCGCAGTTGGTCCCCGGGAACATCACCACACCGACCCGGGCGGCCATCAGGCCTCGGACCCCGCGCCGGCCGGTGACACCCCTTGGCCCACCGTGACCGACGACTCCTCGATCACCGGGTTGGCCAGCAGCCGGTCGGCCACCACGGTGGCGCGGGCCAGGGCCGAGGCCTCGTCGTCGGCGGCGACGTCGAAGCGGAACGACTTTCCGGCCCGCATCCCGGTGACCCCGTCCAGTCCCAACGCCGGCAGGGCCCGCTCGATGGTGGCGCCCTGGGGGTCGGCGATGCCGTCACGCAGTCGGACCTCGACCAGCACCGGATAGTGCATCGACGGGACCACGGTCAGGCACCGTACCAGTCGGCCAGACGGCGGCCGCACACCCGTTCGTACGACTCCACGTACAGCGCCGAGGTGGCCGCCACGATCTCGTCGGGAAGGGCCGGGGGGGGCGGCTGCTTGTCCCAGGGCTGGGTCTCCAGCCAGTCGCGCAGCCGTTGCTTGTCGAACGACGGCGGGTTGGTGCCCGGGGCGCAGTCGTCGGCCGGCCAGAAGCGGGAGGAGTCCGGGGTCAGCACCTCGTCGCAGATGGAGAGCTTCCCGCCGATGAAGCCCAGCTCGAACTTGGTGTCGCAGATCACGATGCCTTGGGCCTCGGCCCGGGCCGCGGCCCGGGAGTAGGCGGCCAGGCACAGCGCCGAGGCGGCCTCGGCGGCCTCCCGTCCCACCAGGTCGACGGCCTCGGCCATCCCGATGTTGAGGTCGTGGCCCTCGGTGGCCTTGGTCGAGGGCGTGAAGATGGGCTCGGGCAGCCGGTCGGCGTGGCGGAGGCCTCCCGGCATGGCCATCCCGTGGACGGTGCCCTCCCGCTGGTACTCCTTGTAGGCCGAGCCGGCCAGGTAGCCCCGGACGATGCACTCGATGTCGAGCATCTCGGCCCGGTGCACCAGCATCGAGCGGCCGGCCAGCCCGGCCAGCCCGCCGGGGATGGCCGCGGCGCCGTCGGGGAAGTCGGCCACGTCCGCGCTGATCAGGTGGTTGGGGGCCAGGTCGGAGAGCTCCTCCAGCCAGGAGGCGGTCATGGCGGTGAGCACCCGGCCCTTGTCGGGGATGGGCTCCGCCATGATGACGTCGAAGGCCGAGATGCGGTCGGAGGCCACCATCAGCAAGCGGCCCGGGCCGGCGTCGTAGAGCTCCCTCACCTTGCCCGACTGGATGAGGTTCAGCGGGTCGCTGGTCGATGAAGCGGTCATGGGGCGAGCTCCTCCAAGGCATCGGTGAACCGGTGGACGTGACGCAGGGTGCGGGCGAGGTCGAAAGCGGCGTCGAG
>DATCBL010000055.1:0-4185 GCA_036511875.1 Acidimicrobiales bacterium | reverse complement strand
GTTGCCCGCCTCCGAGGTGGAGACGTCGTTCCACTGGCTGGCCGCCCGGGTGGCCGCGGCCGACGACCGGGGACCCTCGGCTGACGGGGAGTCCGACGGCGATGCCGTCCTCGGACGGCTCGGGTCCCGGAACCGGGTGTCGGGGTACGCCGCCGCGGTGTTCGAGACGGTGACGGTGGCCGAGATCGAGGAGATCGAGGACCAGCTGTTCCGGTTCGCCCGGACCGTGGAGTCCAACCGCCGGCTGCGAGGGGCCCTCGGCGACCGCGACCTGCCGGTGGCCGTCCGCCAACAGGTCATCGCCCAGCTGCTCGGGACCCAGGTCCTCCCGGCCACCCTCCGCCTGGCCGCCTACGCCGTGCGCGGGGGTCGGGCCCGGGACATCGTGGCCACGCTCGACGCCCTGGTGGACGACGCCGCCCGGGCCCGGGGCTGGCGGGTGGCCCGGATCCATGCCGCCACCGAGGTGGGCGAGACCCAGCAGCGAGCGCTCAGCGAGGCCCTCGGCGTGCTGGCCGGCAACCCGGTCGACCTCCAGATGAGCATCGACCCCGAGCTGCTCGGCGGGGTGGTCGTCGAGGTGGGCGACCTCCTGGTCGACAGCAGCACCCGCCACCGCCTCGACGAGTTGAAAGAGCATCTGGTCGAGTCCGAGGCGGCCTACCGAGTTCCACAAGGAAGGGAAGCAACCGATGGCTGAGTTGACCATCAACGCCGACGAGATCACCGCCGCCCTCAAGCGGTTCGTCGACGACTACACCCCCGAGGTGGGGACCGAGCAGGTCGGCCGCGTCGTGGAGGTGGGCGACGGGATCGCCCGGATCACCGGCCTACCCGGAGCGGCGGTCAACGAGATCCTGGAGTTCGCCGACGGCACCGAGGGCCTGGCCCTCAACCTGGACGAGGAGACCATCGGCGCGGTGATCCTGGGCGACGACACCGGGCTGGAGGAGGAGCAGTTGGTCAAGGCCACCGGGCGCATCCTCTCGGTGCGGGTGGGCGACGCCCTGCTGGGCCGGGTGGTCAATGCGTTGGGCGAACCGGTCGACGGCAAGGGCCCCATCCACACCGACGCCACCCGACGGCTCGAGGTCCAGGCCCCGGGCATCGTCCGGCGCCAGCCGGTGAGCGAGCCCCTGCAGACCGGGATCAAGGCCATCGACGCCATGACCCCCATCGGCCGGGGCCAGCGGGAGCTGATCATCGGCGACCGCAAGACCGGCAAGACCACGGTGGCGGTGGACACCATCCTCAACCAGAAGGGCCTGGGGGTGAAGTGCATCTACGTGGCCATCGGCCAGAAGGAGTCCTCGGTGGCCCAGACCGTGGCCACCCTGGAGCGCTACGGCGCCCTCGAGTACACCGTGGTGGTCCTGGCCGGAGCGGCCGACCCGGCCCCGTTCAAGTACCTGGCCCCGTACTCGGGCTGTGCCATGGGCGCCCACTGGATGGATAACGGCGAGCACGCCCTCATCGTCTACGACGACCTGTCCAAGCAGGCCGAGGCCTACCGCCAGATGTCCCTGCTCCTCCGCCGGCCCCCGGGCCGCGAGGCCTACCCGGGCGACGTCTTCTACCTCCACAGCCGGCTGCTGGAACGGGCGGCCAAGCTGTCCGACGCCGAGGGGGGTGGCTCGCTCACCGCCTTGCCCATCATCGAGACCAAGGCCGGTGACGTCTCCGCCTACATCCCGACCAACGTCATCTCCATCACCGACGGCCAGGTGTTCCTGGAGAGCGAGTTGTTCTACGCCGGCGTGCGCCCGGCCATCAACGTGGGCATCTCGGTCAGCCGGGTGGGCAGCGCGGCCCAGATCAAGGCCATGAAGTCGGTGTCCGGCACCCTCAAGCTCGACCTGGCCCAGTTCCGCGAGCTCGAGGCCTTCGCCACCTTCGGCTCCGAGCTGGACAAGGTGTCCCACGCCCAGCTGGACCGGGGCTATCGCCTCACCGAGCTGCTGAAGCAGGGGCTCAACGCCCCGGTGCCGGTGGAGGAGCAGGTGCTGGTGATCTTCGCCGGCTCCGAGGGGTACGTCGACGACGTCCCGGTGTCCGAGGTGCAGCGCTACGAGTCCGAGGTGCGGGCCTTCTTCCGGGCCAACCACGCCGACCTGCTCGACGGCATCCGGGACTCGGGAACCCTGCCCGAGGGGGACAAGCTGGCCACCGCGCTGCGCTCGTTCACCGACTCCTTCGACACCGGCAAGGGCGACTGAGCCATGGCCGGCGGTCAGGAGCGCGTCCTCCGTCGACGGATCAAGAGCATCCAGTCGACCAAGAAGATCACCAAGGCCATGGAGCTCATCGCCGCGTCCCAGATCGTGCGGGCCCAGGGCCGGATCGCCGCGTCCAAGCCCTACCAGCACGGCATGGCCCGCATCGTCTTGGAGACCGCCCTCGGCGATCCGGTGGCCGCCGGCCGGCTGCTGGGCACGCCCGAGAACGTGTCCAAGGTGGCGGTGCTCTCGGTGGTGGCCGACCGGGGGCTGTGCGGCGGCTATAACACGATGGTCTTCCGGGCCACCGAGCGCCTGCTGGCCGGGTACGGGGCCGACGGGACCGAGTGGCGGCTGTTCACGGTGGGCAAGAAGGCCCTGGGCTACTTCCGCTACCGGGGCCAAGAGGTGGAGCGGTCCTTCGTGGGCCTGAGCGAGCGTCCGTCGTTCGCCGACGCCCGGGCCGTGGCCGCCGCCGTGCTCACCCCGTTCGTCAACGGCGAGGTCGACCAGGTGATGCTGGTCTCCACCCGGTTCCTCTCGGCCGGCACTCAACGGGTGGAGGTCCGCCAGCTGCTCCCGCTGGTCGACCCGCGGGAAGCCGACGGGGAGGCCGCTTCCGGCCCCGAGACCGCCGCGGCGGCCCTGGCCGAGCCCCAGGGTCCCAAGGGCTACACCGAGTTCGAGCCCGAGGCCGCCATCCTGCTCGAGACGCTGGCCCCCCGGGCCGCCGAGACCGAGATCTTCGGCGCCCTGCTCGAGGCCTCGGCCTCGGAGGTCACCTCCCGCCAGCGGGCCATGGCCGCGGCCACCGAAAACGCCGGCGAGCTGATCAAGAAGTACTCGCGGATCATGAACCGGGCCCGCCAGGACACCATCACCACCGAGATCATGGAGATCGTCGGCGGCGCCGAGGCCCTGCGGGCCGGGGCCGACGACGACTCGGGTGGCCTGGTCATCGAGACCAAGGTCTGAGCCGTGGACCATCCGCCCGTCGCCCCGCTGCCCAACCGCGGTCGCCGCGCATCTGCCGTCGCCCCACTGACCGACCCCTTGTCGCCATTCCTCTCGCACGCTGATCAACTGAAGGAACCGGAACCATCATGACCACCACCGCCCCCCAGCCCACCGCCACCGAGACCCTGCCCACCGGGCGGGTGGTGGCCATCGCCGGACCCGTCATCGACGTGGAGTTCCCACCCCACTCCCTGCCCGAGATCAACGGGGCGGTGGAGGTGGACGCGGTGCTCGAGGGCAACAAGGAAGTCATCGTGGCCGAGGTGGCCCAACAGATCGGCGACGGCCGGGTCCGGTGCATCTGCCTGAAGGCCACCGACGGCCTCACCCGCGGCGCCGAGGTGCGCAACCTGGGCCGGGGCCTGCAGGTGCCGGTGGGCGACGCCGTGCTGGGCCACGTGTTCAACGTGCTGGGCCAGCCCCTCGACACCGACTCCATCGGCGAGGCCGAGGACCACTGGGAGATCCACCGGTCGGCCCCGGACTTCGACACCCTCGAGCCCCGGGCGGTCATGTTCGAGACCGGCATCAAGGTCATCGACCTGCTCGAGCCCTACGTGCAGGGGGGCAAGATCGGGCTGTTCGGCGGGGCCGGCGTGGGCAAGACCGTGCTCATCCAGGAGATGATCAACCGGGTGGCCACCAACCACGGCGGCGTCTCGGTGTTCGCCGGGGTCGGCGAGCGCACCCGAGAGGGGACCGACCTGTGGATCGAGATGCAGGAGTCCGGGGTCATCGAGAAGGCGGCCCTGGTCTACGGCCAGATGGACGAGCCCCCCGGGGTCCGGCTGCGGGTGGCCCTGGCCGCTCTGACCATGGCTGAGTACTTCCGGGACGTGAAGAACCAGGACGTGCTGCTCTTCGTGGACAACATCTTCCGGTTCGTCCAGGCCGGCTCCGAGGTGTCCACCCTCCTCGGTCGGATGCCTTCGGCGGTCGGCTACCAGCCCAC
>DATCBL010000054.1:0-4016 GCA_036511875.1 Acidimicrobiales bacterium | reverse complement strand
TGCTCGATCCGGGGCTGGCCCGACGAGGGGCCCGACTCCACGTCGTCGACGTCGTAACGGACGTCGCCGTGGTAGAGCACGGCGTTCTTCGGCGTCCCGATGTCGATGAAGGCCGCCTCCATGCCGGGCAGCACGTTCTGGACCCGTCCCCGGTAGATGTTGCCGTCGATCTGGGTGGCGTCGTCGGAGGCCCGGGAGATGTAGTGCTCCACCAGGGTGCGGCCCTCCAGCAGAGCAATCTGGGTCATCTCCGGGCGGACGTGCACGCAGATCATGTAGCGGCCGACCGCCTTGCCCCTCCGCTCCCGCCCACCTCGGCGCCCCTCGGTCGGCGGCCCGGCGTCGGCCCTGGGCTTCCCCGCCGATCCGGAGCGACCCCCGGGCGCCCCGGTGGCCGATCGGGCCGCCTCGGTCCCGGCGCCGGTCGAAGACTTGTCGACGGACCCGCCCCGCGACCGGGACCGCCCTCCGCCTCCGGACCGGCTCTGGCTGCGCCCGCCCGAGGAGCCTCCGGCACGGGAGCCGTCCCCCGTCCCCCGCGCGGCCGGGGCCTCGGGGCCACCCACCGGGGGGCGGGCCGGTCGGGTGTCACCGATCTTCGGGCGCTCCGGAGCAGCCCGGGGTGGCCCCGGGACCGGGACCGCGCCGGCCGGGGCCGCCGACCCGAGCGCCGCGGTGGCCGCCGGCTCGGTCAAAGAAGGCGGCCCGTCGACGTCCTCCTCGGCCGGCCCGCCGGCCCCTCCCGATCGGCCGCGACCCCGGCCACCCCTCGACCCCCGGCGGCGGCGGCCGGCGCCGTCGCCGGCTCCCTGGTCACCGGCCGATTCCTCCCGCTCCGATTCCGGGCCGGCCGGCCGGTCGGTCCGGGCTGAGCCCGTTCCGAGGTCCGGGGCCCCGGCCTCACCCCCGTCTTCGGGGGACGGCCTTCCGTTGCCTGTCGGGTCGGCAGGCGCTGAATTCTGTGGGGGCACGGTCGACGATCCGGGCGCATCCGCCTGGACCTCCACCGGTTGCCCGGTTGCTCCATCTGACATCGAATTCCCTTCCCATACTGCTCACGAGGCACGCTCCAGAGCGTGCGGGGCGCGGCCGGCCGCGGGGGCGGCCCCCCGACGTTCGAGGGGCTCCTCCCGGCGTCCGTCGCGCTCGATCCACTGTTTCGTTCTGCATGCCCGGTCGAGGACCGGGGTTCCTGTGCTCCCGCCGTCTCCGGCTGTCGCGTCCGCCGCCCGGCCCTCGGCCGGAACGTCGGATACGGCGATCAATCCCCTTACCAACTCGACGGGTCGCACGCCCCGTGGTTGGGTGGCCAGTTCGGCCACCACCGCCACCGACCCCGGTCCCGTCGACTCACCCGCTCCGGACCGGGGCGGGCACACCTCCAACGCCAGGACCGAGGGACGCAGGTCGTCGTGCTCCTGGCGGCCCTTGCGCTCCCGGACGATGGGGACCGACTCCGCGGCCAGCAGGGACCCCACCCGGTCGACCAGGGCGGCCCGGGAGATGCCGGCGAAGGACATGGTCCACGAGCACGAGGTCACCCGCTGTTGCAGGGAGCCGTCCCGGCGGTCCACCAGGGCGGCCTCCTCGACGTCGACGCCCTCGGGCAGCAACCCGCTCAGCACGGCGGGCAGGGTGTCGAGGTCCACGGCGGCGGTCTCCGGCCTCCGGTCGTCCAGCACCACGTCGAGGTACTCGGCCAGGGACTCGCACCCGGTGGGCAGGGCCAGCCCGAAGCTGAGCTGGGGCCGGGGGGAGAAGCCCTCGGTGTAGGCCAGGGGCAGTTCGGCCCGGCGCAGCGCCCGTTCCCACATGCGGGCCACGTCGCGCTGGCTGGTGAAGCGGATCTTGCCGAGCTTGACGAAGCGGAAGCGAATCCGCATCTCAGCAACTCCCCTCTCCGACGCGGGCGACGGCATCCTGGTCCGGCCCGGGGGCCGGAACGGCGCCGGACGGCGCCGTGGAGAGAAATCGTACCGGTACCTGGCCCCCGGTTGAGAGATCCTGGCCGGTGCCCTGGCTGCCTCCGGCCGGGGGGACGGCCGAGGCCACGACGTGCTCGACCCCGAAGCCGGTGCAGGCGCCGCAGTCGTAGCACGGCGTCCACCGGCAGTCCTCCAGCCCGTGCTGGTCCAGGGCGTCGAGCCAGTCCTGCCAGAGGAAGTCCCGATGGAGGCCGGCGGAGAGATGGTCCCAGGGCAGGGGCTCGCCCTCGGTCCGATGGCGGTAGACCGTCTCCTCCAGGGACATGCCGTGGTCGGCCAGGGCCTCGGTCCACAAGGCCAGGTCGAAGTGCTCGGTCCACTCCTGGAAAGTGCCCCCCCGCCGCCAGACCTGCTCGATGACCGCGCCCATCCGGCGGTCCCCCCGGCTCACGATGCCCTCGGCCGCGGTGGCCTTTGGGTCGTGCCAGCGGATGGTGAGCCCCCGGACCGGCCGGGCGGCGTCCCGGAGTAGGTGGACCTTCCTCGTCAGCTCTTCGATGGTGTTCTGGCCGAACCACTGGAACGGGGTCTGGACCTTGGGCACGAAACCACCCACCGAGGCGGTGACCGTGACCCCCTTGTGGTAGCGCTTGCCGATGGCCACGCACTGCTTGGCCAGGGCCACGATGCCCAGGGTGTCCTCGTCGGTCTCGGTGGGCAGGCCGATGAGGAAGTAGAGCTTGACCCGCTTCCAGCCCTGGCTGAAGGCGGCATCCACCGCGGCGTACAGGTCCTCCTCGAGGATGAGCTTGTTGATCACCTGGCGCATCCGCCAGGTGCCTCCCTCGGGAGCGAAGGTGAGCCCGGTGCGCCGGACCCGCTGGATCTGGGCCGCGGTCCCGACGGTGAAGGCGTCCACCCGCAGGCTGGGGAGGCTGACCGACACCTGGCCGGAACAGGAGGGGTCGTCGATGATCGAGGTCACGGTGTCCTCGATGCCCGAGTAGTCGGCGCTGGACAGGGAGGTCAGGGCCACCTCGTCGTAGCCGGTGCGGGCCAGCCCGTCCATCACCATGGTGCGCACCTGCTCGGCCGGCCGCTCGCGGACCGGTCGGGTGATCATCCCGGCCTGGCAGAACCGGCAACCCCGGGTGCACCCCCGGAACAGCTCGACGTTGAGGCGGTCGTGGACCACCTCGATCAAGGGCACCAGCTGCTGTCGGGGGTAGGGCCACTGGCCCAGGTCGGCGATGGTCCGCTTCTCGACCCGTTCGGGCGTCTCGGGGAAGCGCGGGGTGGTGGCCTCCAGCCGGGGCAGCGACCGGTGGGGCCCGGGGTCCCCCTCCGGTGAGTAGTGGGCCTCGTAGCAGGCGGGGACGTAGACCCCGTCCAGCCCGGAGAGCGAGCGGAGCAAGGCGGTGCGGGACGCCGGTCCCCCGTCGGGTCCCGGCCCGGCCTTCCAGGCGGCCACCACGCCGTTCACCTCGCCGACGGCCTCCTCGCCGTCCCCCAGCACGAAGCAGTCCACGAAGTCGGCCAACGGCTCGGGGTTGAAGGCGCAGTGGCCGCCCGCCACCACCAGGGGGTCACTCCCAGCCCGTTCGGACGCCCGGACCGGCACCCCGGCCAGGTCGATCAGGTTGAGGACGTTGGTGTACACCAGCTCGGCCGAGAGGTTGAAGGCCAAGACGTCGAAGGCCCGGGCCGGCAGGTGGTTCTCGAGGGAGAACAGGGGCACCCCGGCCGAGCGCATGACCTCCTCCATGTCCACCCAGGGGGCGTAGGCCCGTTCGGCGGCGGCGTCCTCCCGCTCGTTGAGGATCTCGTAGAGGATCTGGAGCCCCTGGTTGGGCAGGCCGATCTCGTAGGTGTCCGGGTAGATCAGCAACCACGCCACCGCACCGTCGGCGTGATCGGGAACTTGGGCGCCCAACTCCCCACCGATGTAGCGGGCGGGCTTGGTGACCAGGGACAAAAGGGGCTCAACCCGGGACCAGAGGGACTGCATCTCCCTCCTTATCCTAGGGCGCAGCGGTCCCGGGGTCGGACCGGAGTGGCCCACGGCGTCACCCGCTGCCGGTGGCGGCTCCC
>DATCBL010000053.1:0-2592 GCA_036511875.1 Acidimicrobiales bacterium | reverse complement strand
GGCATCAACGCCGCCGACCTCATGCAGCGAGGTGGCCTCTACCCCGCCCCCCCCGGGGCCCCGGCCGACATCCCGGGCCTGGAGTTCACCGGCCGGGTGGTGGCCACCGGCGCCGACACCACCCGGCACGGGGTGGGCGACCGGGTCATGGCCATCGCCGGGGGCGGCGGCCAGGGCCAGCTGGTGGTGGTGCCCGAGTCGATCGCCCTGCCCGTGCCTGACGGGGTGGAGTGGGACCGGGCCGGCGGGTTCCCCGAGGCGTTCTGCACGGCCTACGACGCCCTGTTCACCCAGGCCCACCTGGGGGCCGGCGACCGCGTCCTGATCTCGGGGGCGGCCGGGGGGGTGGGCACCGCCGCCGTGCAGCTGGCCCACGCCCGGGGGGCCCACGTGGTGGCCTCGGTGCGCTCCGCCGAGCGACGGGCCGACGTGGCCGGCCTCGGCGCCGACGAGGTGGTCGACCCGTCCGAGGTGGCCGACCACGGTCCCTACGACGTCTCCCTGGAGCTGGTGGGCGGGCCCAACGTGGCCGCCTCGGTCCCGCTCATGGCCGTGGGCGGACGGGTGGTGGTGATCGGGGTGGGGGCCGGGGCCACGGTGGAGCTCAACCTCCTGGCCCTGATGGCCCATCGGACCACCATCGGGGGCTCGATGCTGCGGTCCCGGACGGTGGCGGAGAAGTCGGCGGTGTCCCGCGCCGTCGAGGAGCACGCCCTGTCGCTGCTGGACGACGGGACGGTCACCGTGCCGGTGGCCGAGCGCATTCCCATGGCCCGGGCCGCCGAGGCCTACGACCGGTTCGCGGCCGGCGGGAAGTTCGGGAAGATCGTCCTGGTCCACGAGTGACCCCGGCCGGCAGCGGGCATCGGGCCGGTCCGGGCCCTAGGTCGAGACGATCACCGAGGAGCCGTGACCGAACAGGCCCTGGTTGGCGGTGATGCCCACGGTGGCCCCGTCGACCTGACGGGCCCCGCCCCGGCCCCGGAGCTGCCACACCAGCTCGCACACCTGGGCGATGGCCTGGGCCGGGATGGCCTCCCCGAAGCAGGACAGGCCGCCGCTCGGGTTGACCGGCACCCGGCCCCCGATGGTGGTATCGCCGTCGCGCAGGAGCCGCTCGGCCTCGCCCTCCTTGCACAGCAGGATGTCCTCGTACCAGTCGAGCTCGAGGGCTGAGGAGAGGTCGTAGACCTCGGCCAGGTCGACGTCCTCGGGGCCGATGCCGGCCTCCTCGTAGGCGGCCAGGGCCACCGACTGCTTGAAGGTGGGCCCGACCGAGTCGGAGCCGGCCGCCGAGTCGGTGGTGATGCCGGGCATGTCCAGCACGGTCTGGGGGAAGGTGGGCGTGACCGTGGACACCGCGTCGATGGTGATCAGGCGGTCGGTCCCGGTGTGGCGCCGGGCGAACTCCAGGCTGGCGAGGACCAGGGCGGCCCCGCCGTCGGAGGTGGCGCAGATCTCCAGCAGGCGGAGTGGGTCGGCCACCATGGGCGAGGCCAGCACCTCGTCGGCGGTGACCGCCTTGCGGTAGCGGGCGTTGGGGTTCTCGAGGCCGGCCCGGGCGTTCTTGACCTTGACGGCCGCGAAGTCGGCCTCGGTGGCGCCGAACAGCTCCATCCGGCGCCGGGCGTAGAGGGCGAAGTAGGTCGGGTTGGTGGCGCCGATCAGGTGGAAGCGCAGCCAGTCCGGGTCGTCCTTGCGCTCCCCGCCCACCGGCTTGAAGAAGCCCTTGGGCGTGGTGTCGGCCCCCACCACCAGGGCCACGTCGCACAGCCCGGCCAGGATCTGGGCCCGGGCGTTGTTGATGGCCTGGGCCCCCGAGGCGCAGGCGGCGTAGGCCGAGGAGACCCGGGCGCCGGTCCACCCCAGGGCCTGGGCGAAGGTGGCTCCGGCGATGAAGCCCGGGTATCCGTTGCGGATGGTGTCGGCGCCGGCCACGTACTGGACGTCGGTCCAGGCCACGTCGGCCTCGGCCAGGGCGTCCCCGGCGGCGGCCAGCCCGTACTCCACGAAGTTGCGGCCCCACTTGCCCCAGGGGTGCATGCCGGCACCCAGCACGGCGATGCGCTGGTCGTCAGGCATCGAGCCGCCCCTCCCCGCCCGCCGACCCGGCCCCGTCCACCGGGCGCCACTTCCACACCAGGTACTCGTGCTCGTCGTCCTCGTAGAGGGTATCGAGCACCAACTCGACCTCGGCCCCCACAGCCAGGGCGTCGACGTCGACCCCGGGCACCACCTGGCCCATGACCACCATCTGCTCGGCGGCCAGCTCGACGGCGGCGATGGCGAAGGGGACGTAGGGGTCGGCGGAGACGTAGGGCTCGGGCGGCTGGTAGCCGGCGTTGGTGTACGACCACACCTTGCCGGTCCGGCTCAGCGGGACCTCGGCGAACTCCCGGCCCTGGCACACGGGGTTCCGGCAGAAGAAGGTCTCCTTGGGGAAGGCGAAGTTCCCGCACGAGCCGCACCGGCTCCCGAGGAGGGCCGGAGCCTCCTCGTCGAGGGTGAACCACCCGTCGATGGCGGGGAGGCGGGTCTTGGCCGGGGACATGCCGGGATTCTACGCTTCCGTCAGATGGCCGACCCGCCCAG
>DATCBL010000052.1:0-2658 GCA_036511875.1 Acidimicrobiales bacterium | reverse complement strand
CCCCCCGGTCGAGGCCGAGTACTGGGTCGCCGCCACCGCCCCGCCGGGGAACTCCATGACCTGCCCCTGCGTCGCGGTCACGGCGGCGTCGGTGACCATGCTCTCGTTGAGGGTGCCCCGGTAGGTCTGGCAGGCCAGGTCGCAGGTGTCGGCGTACCCACCGTAAGAGCCCAGTCCGGCCAGCACGTAGGAGCGGACCGCCACCGCCTGGGCCTCGAGCTCCTGGAAGCCCCAGGGTTGGCCCTGGGGGCCGGCCCCGCCGAGTGCTCCCCAGGACGCCGGCGACTCGTTGGGGACCACGCCGTCGACGTACTGCTCCAGGGGCACGTCGTTGACCGTGCGGGCCGCCCCGTTGGAGTTGAAGGTGGCGGTGATCGAGCCGTGGACGGTGACGTTGTTGGGCCCGCCCAGGCACAGGGTGAGAGTCTCCGACCCGTCGTCGGGGCTGGGCGTGGCCATCGGGTTGCTCACATCGGGCACGACCTGGTTCCAGCTGCCGTCCGGATAGCCGGCGCAGGTGGGGCTCGACCAGACGGCCCATGCCGGCCCGGAGAGCGTGGAGATGATGGAGATCAGCGCCACCTGGCCCCCCGAGAATCCGACCCCGGCCACGGTGAACGGTGTCGCCGAGGTCACGATGACCTGGTTGCCGTCGTTCTCGGTCATGTCCACGTGCACGGTGGTGGCCTGCTGCGGTGCGGTCAGGGTGGTCAGGGACGTCCCCCCGTAGTACGTCCCGAGAATCGACGGGTACGTGGTCTGGGCCAGGGCGTAGCCCAGCGCTCCCCATTGGCCCATGCCGTGCCCGTGCCCGTAGCCGTGTCCCTGGATGGTGACCGACGAGGAGGGGTAGGCCGACGCCGGTGAGGACAGGACCCCCAGGGGCACCAACGAGGCGACCACCAGCCCGGCGGCCAGGGCTACCGCACGACCCCGCCGATCCCCCAGCCTGCGGTTCCCGATGGCTCGTTCTCGTCTCACCTGCACCTCGGGTCGCACAGTACCGCCGCCGGGCCCCGGGTCCGCGGACGGTCCCGGTGAGGGGCCAAGGCCCCTTCCGTTACCGATCCGTCCCTCCGGGACCCGTCGTCCGGCCGGCCGGCGCGCCCATCATCTGATCGCGTTCGGTGATCTTCTGTGCTCCACACGACCGGCTGAGCACCGACCGGGACGATCGTCCACCCCGTCATGAGGCCCCGAGGCCGGCTCGGCCTCCGATCAGTCGGTCCCCAGCGCCGCGGCGAACAGCGCCGGCACCGAGCCGTAGAACGTCGCGCTCCCGAAGGAGAAGATGCCTCCGTCGGACGCCGACATCCAGTAGCCGCTCGGGTTGGCCGGCGTGGCCATCCCCACCACCGGTTGGGCCAACTGCATCGCTCCGGTGGAGCCGTAGAACTGGGCATTGCCGAACGAGAAGATGCCGCCGTCCGAGGCCACCATCCAGTACCCGCCACGGTGGTTGGAGGCCATGCCCACGATCGGCCGGTTGAGGGGATGGCTGCCCATGGACCCGAGGAAGGGGGCATCCCCGAAGGAGAAGATGCCCCCGTCGGTGGCCACCAGCCAGTAGCCGTTCCCACTGGGCGACGAGGCCATCCCCACCACGGGACGGTTCAGATGGATGTTGCCGGTGGACCCGTGGAAGGCGGCGTCGCCGAAGGAGAACACCCCGCCGTCGGAGGCCACCAGCCAGTACCCGCCCCCGTCCGGCGCCGCGGCCATGCCGACGATGGGACGGTTGAGGGCGATACTCCCGGTCGACCCTCGGAAGGCGGCGTCACCGAAGGAGAAGATCCCCCCGTCAGAGGCCACCTCCCAGTAGCCCCGCCCGGTGCTGGTCGAAGCGATCCCCACGATCGGACGGTTGAGGTGCGATCCGCCCATCGATCCGTAGAAGGCCGCGTCGCCGAAGGAGAACACCCCGCCGTCGGAGGCCACCTCCCAGTAGCCGCCGCCGTCCGGCGTCGATGCCATCCCCACCACCGGTTGGTTCAAGTGCTGGGGTCCCGGTGAGGTCAGGGTTCCGGTGAGCTGAGGGTTCTGATGGAACATCGGCCAGGAACGACGGCCGAGCGAGCGTCCGGCCGAGCCGCTGACCTCGTAGTGCTGGATGACTCCGGCATTCTGACCGTTGTACCCGGCGATGGTGATCCCGATGGTCCCGTTGGGGTCGATGGTCACCAACGGGGAGTTCTGCAGAGCCACCGAGCCCGATCCCAGGGTGGCCACGACCTGGGCGCTGCGCCCGTCGAAGATGACCAGACCATTGGTGGTCGGCACCAGGACATCGTTGTAGCCGGCCCCGGTGAGGTCCGCCGTGGTCACCCCGCCGATGATCCGCCCCGACGTGGCCTGGGGCCACCCGGCCACGGCCGCGCCATTGGGGCCGTTCAGGGCCCACACCAATCCGCCCGACCCGGTATCGGCGCCCTCCACGACCTCGACATTGCCGTCACCCTCGAGGTCCCCGATGGCCGGACTCCCCGTGGTACTGCCCCCGAGGTTGTCCCGCCAGGCGATGTTGCAGTGGGAGTCCGAGGCGAACAGGGTGTTGGTGTCCGAGGCTCCCCCGTAGAACGTACCGGTGCCGAAGGCGATGCCGACCTGGCCGCCGGCGAGGAAATTCCCCACCGCCGGCGAGGAGTCGACCGTCTGGTT
>DATCBL010000051.1:0-10192 GCA_036511875.1 Acidimicrobiales bacterium | reverse complement strand
ACCCCCGGTCTACCTCGGGCCGTTCGCCCTGGCCGACCGACCGGTGACCTGTGGCGAGTGGTCGGCCTTCATCGACGACGGCGGCTACCGCCGGCCAGAGCTGTGGCTGTCCGACGGCTGGGCCACCGTCCAGTCCGAGCGGTGGGAGGGCCCGCTCTACTGGTCCCGGATCGACGGCGAGTGGCACGAGTTCACCCTGGGCGGACCCCACACGGTCACCGAGGGCCAGCCGGCCTGCCACATCAGCTACTACGAGGCCGATGCCTTCGCCCGCTGGGCCGGGCTCCGGCTCCCCACCGAGGCCGAGTGGGAGGTGGCGGCGGCCGGTCGGCCCGTCGAGGGGCACTTCCTCGACCAGTCACGGCTCCACCCCACGCCGGCCGGCGAGGCCCCGACCGGACCCTTCGGCGACGTCTGGCAGTGGACCTCGTCGGCCTACAGTCCCTACCCGGGGTTCGAGGCCGCCCCGGGCGCCGTCGGCGAGTACAACGGAAAGTTCATGGTCAACCAGTACGTCCTGCGGGGCGGGTCGTGCGTCACCCCACCGGGTCATCTGCGGGCCACCTACCGGAACTTCTTCCCGCCCGCCGCCCGGTGGGCCTTCTCCGGCCTGCGCCTGGCCCGGAACAGCTGATCAGGGGCATCACATCCCGAACGACGACCGCGCCGAAGGAACCGAGAGCCCATGACCACCGTCATCCCCCCCACCATCGATGTCCGCCTGTCCGACCTTGACCTCCGAGAGGCCATGGAGCGCGACGTCAGGACCGGATTGACCGCCGACCCGAAGAGCCTGCCCCCGGTGTACTTCTACGACGACCGGGGCAGCCGGCTGTTCGACGAGATCACCCGCCTCCCCGAGTACTACCCCACCCGCTCCGAGCGCTCCATCCTCGACGCCCACGCCGGTGACATCGCCCGGGGCTCCGGGGCCGACACGCTGGTGGAGCTGGGTGCCGGCACCTGCGACAAGTCCCGCCTGCTGCTCGACGCCATGCAGTCGACCGGTCGCCTGCAGCGCTTCGTCCCCCTGGACGTCAGCGACACCACGCTGTGGGAGGCGGCCACCGCGCTGTCCGAGGAGTACCCCGGGGTGGCGGTGAGCGCGGTGGTCGGCGACTTCCACCAGCACCTCGATCGGCTGCCCCACGACGGGACCCGGTTGTTCGCCTTCCTCGGCGGCACCATCGGCAATCTCGACCCGGCCCAGCGGCGCGAGTTCCTGATCCAGCTGGGCAAGGTCATGACGCTGGACGACCGGCTGCTCCTCGGCACCGACCTGGTGAAAGACCGGGCCCGGCTGGTCACGGCCTACGACGACGGCGCCGGGGTGACCGCCGAGTTCAACCGCAACGTGCTCCGGGTCCTCAACCGCGAGCTGGGCGCCAACTTCGAGCCGGCCCGGTTCGAGCACGTGGCCCGGTGGAACGAGGACGACCAGCGCATCGAGATGTGGCTCCGGTCCACCGGGGACCAGCGGGTCCTGGTGGCCGACCTGGACCTGGAGCTGACCTTCGGATCGGGCGAGGAGATGCTCACCGAGATCAGCACCAAGTTCTCGCCCGGGGCCCTGGAGGCCGAGCTCAACGAGTGCGGGTTCGTCGTCGAGTCCATGTGGCCCTCGGAGGGGGACGAGTTCCTGCTCACCCTGGCCCGACCCTCGTCGTAGCGGTCCGGTCCGCCGTCCGCCGGAGGACCGGCTCAGCCGTCCAACAGGTGCTTCACCGCCGCCTCGATGGCCCGGTGGAAGGTCGGGTAGGCGTAGATCATGTGCCGCAGCTCGGTGGTGGGCACGGCGGCATGGACGGCCAGGGTCAGGAGTCCCAGCACCTCGCCCCCGGTGGGTCCGACCGACGTCGCCCCCACCAGCACCCCGCGCTCGGAGTCCTCGACCAGCTTGATGAATCCCCGGTTCCCGGCCTTGTGGATCCATCCCCGGGGTGACTCGGGGATCTGGGCCCGGCCCACTCGGACCTCGATGCCCTGCCTGCGGGCGTCCAGCTCGTTCAGGCCCACCGAGCCGATCTCCGGATCGGTGAAGGTGACCCTGGGCACGGCCCGGTAGTCGGCCGGTTCCACCAGGTAGCCCAGCACGTCGTTGACCACGATGTCGGCGTGGTACATGGACATGTGGGTGAAGGCCCCGTGGCCGACGGCGTCGCCCAGCGCCCACACCCCCTCGGCCCCGACCACCCGCATGTGGTCGTCGACGGGGATCGAGTGGGCCGACCCGTCGAGTCCCAGGGAGGCCACGTTGAGTTGGGCCAGGTCCGGTCGCCTCCCGGTGGCCACCAGCAGCCGGTCGGCCACCACCGGTTCGCCGGCGCCGAGGGACACGGCGAAGCGGTGGCCGTCATGGTGGACCGAGTCGATGGTCACCCCGGTGCGGACCTGGATCCCCTCGTCCCCGAACACCTCGGCCAGCAACGCCCCGGCCTCGGGCTCCTCCGGTCCGACGAGGCGGGGACCGAGCTCCAGCACGGTGACCGTGGCGCCGAACCGGCTGAACACCTGGGCCAGCTCCACGCCGATGGCTCCCCCGCCCAGGACGGCCAACGAGGCCGGCACCTCCTCGGTCTCGATGGCCTCACGGTTGGTCCAGTACGGCGTGCCGGCCAGTCCGGCCACCGGTGGGATCCAGGCCCGGGTCCCGATGTTGAGGACCACGGCCCGGTCGGCCTCGATGATCCTGTCCCCCACCGCCACGTGCTTGGGACCTTCCAGTCGTCCCCAACCCCGGACCAGTCGGCCCCCCTTGGCCTCGAACCGCTGGGCGGCCACGGTGTCGTCCCAGGAGTCGGTGGCCTCGTCCCGGATGCGTCGGGCCACGGGGGCCCAGTCGGGGTGCACGGTGGCCGCACCGGCCAGGCCCGGGATCCGCCGACCTTCGGCCAGCAGGTCGGAGGCCCGGATCATCATCTTGGAGGGGATGCACCCCCAGTAGGGGCACTCACCCCCCACCAGCTCGGCCTCCACGCCGACCACGTCGAGGCCCGCCTCGGCCAGGCGCCCGGCCGCGTCCTCACCGCCCGGCCCCATCCCCACCACGATCACGTCGGCCCGTTCGCTCATCCCGGCTCCTTGTCCGCGCCACTCTCCTCCGGTTCTATCCGCTGGCGGGTCGGACCGCATCCCCGGTCGGCGCCGTGGCCGGGGCCCCCGGGCTCGTCCCGGCCCCAAGCGGACCCGGAACCGGGAACACCTGGCCACCATCCGACGTTGGCCTAACCATGAGCATACGAGCGACATGGAACGGGGCGGTGCTGGCCGAGAGCGACGAGACCGTCGTGGTGGAGGGTAACCACTACTTCCCGGTCGAGGACGTCCACCCCGGCTACTTCGAGGACAGCAACACCCACACCACGTGCCCGTGGAAGGGCGAGGCCAGTTACCGGACGGTGGTGGTGGACGGGACCCGCAACGAGGACGCGGCCTGGTACTACCCGACCCCCAAGGACGCGGCCAAAGAGATCACCGACCGGGTGGCCTTCTGGCACGGTGTGACGGTCGAAGAGGTCGCCTGACCGGGGGTCAGGTGGGAGCCCCGGACGACCGCTGGCGGGCCACGTCGAAGCAGGCGATGGCCCCGGCGGTGGCCACGTTGAGGGAGGACAGGGTGCCGTGCTGGGGGATGGAGGCCAGCGCGTCGCACCGCTTGCGGGTGAGGCTGGCCAGTCCGGCCCCTTCCGACCCCAGGATCAGGGCCACCGGTTGGTCGCCCAGGGGGAGCCGGTAGAGCGGTTGGCCGGCTTCGCCGACCAGGCCGACCGTCCAGACCCCGAGTTCCGAGAGCTTCTGCAGGGCGGTCGGGACGCCGGCCACCAGGGCCATCGGGAGATACTCGATGGCCCCGGCCGCCACCTTGGCCACCGTCGGGGAGAGATGGGCCGACCGGTGCCTCGGCAGCACCACGCCGGTCACGCCGGCGCACTCGGCGCTGCGCAGCAACGAACCGACGTTGTGGGGGTCGGTGATGCCGTCGAGGACGAGCAGGAACGGCACCCGGCCCCGACGGGTGGGCTGGCACAGGTCCTCGATTGGCGTCGCCTCGATCGGGCGGGCCAGGGCCACCACCCCCTGGGCGGCCTCGGTCCGGGCCACCGAGTCGATCCGTCGTCGGGAGACGTACTCGACCCTCACCCGACGGGTCGAGGCCAGGGCCTCGATCTCGTCGAGGATGGGGGCCGCGTCCATGCCGTCGGCCATCAACAGGGACCGGACGGACCGCCGGTTGGCACTGAGCAGCTCGCGGACCGCCTGGCGCCCCTCGACCTGGTCGCCACCGAGCCCGCTGGGGGCCGGAGCGGACCGACCCGACGGCCCCGGCGTGGCCCGGACGCCCTTCCGCCCCGACCGGGCGGAGCCGGCCGTCGCTCGACCGCGAGACCGGGACGACCCACCCCCCGGGGTGCCCCGGGGGCCGGGGCGCGGTGGGCCCCCCCTCGACGCGCCCTTGCCTCCGCCCTTGCCTCCGCTCCGCCCACCGCCCTTTTGGCCACCGCCCTTGGCGGTGCTCACCGTGACCCACCTCCGGGCGGGGGCACCGCGGCGGCGGCCAGCAGGACCACCGCGGTGCAGGCGATGCCCTCGGACCGGCCCAGGGCCCCGAGCCCCTCGGCCCGGGTGGCCTTCACGTTCACTGGGGCCCCGATCACCGCGGCCAGACGCTCGGCCATCCGGTCCACATACGGGGACAGCCTGGGCCGCTCGGCCACCACCGTGCAGTCGGCGTTGACCGCCACCCAGCCGGCGGCGGCGGCCAACCTCACCACCTCGGACAGGATGGCCAGGCTGTCGGCCCCGCTCCACCGGGGATCGGTGTCGGGGGCGTGCCGGCCCAGGTCGCCGAGGCCGGCCCCACCGAGCAGGGCATCGGCGACGGCGTGGGCCACGGCGTCGGCGTCGCTGTGCCCCTCGAGGCCCCGGGCCCCGTCCCCCTCGATGGTCACGCCGCCCAGCACCAGCGGCCGGTCGGTCCGGTCGGAGAACCGGTGGACGTCGAGGCCCTGGCCGATCCGGAAGGCCGGGCCGGGGCCGACGGGCCCCGCTCCCGACGGTGCCTGGCTCACCGGCGCGTCCCACTCAGCAGCGCCTCGGCCAGGCGCAGGTCCTCGGGCCGGGTGATCTTGAGGTTCCTCGGGTCGCCGGGCACGGTCTGCACCGGGATGCCCAGCAGCTCCACCAGGCCGGCGTCGTCGGTGGACTGGCCGGCGTTCCGGTGGGCCTCCCGCAGGACCGAGGCCGTGAAGGCCTGAGGCGTCTGCACGGTGACCACTCCCTGGCGGTCGAGGGTGGACACCACCACGGCCCCGGCCGTGCGCTTCAGCGTGTCCGACACCGGGAGCACCGGGATGGCGCAGGCCGCGCCACCCTCCCGCACCGCGTCGACCACGGCGGCGAACAGCGAGGGGTCGGCCAGGGGCCGGGCGGCGTCGTGCACGATGACGACCTCGGCCCCGTCGGGCACCGCGGCCAGACCGGCCCGCACCGAGTCGGCCCTCGAGTCACCGCCGGCCACCACCCGGTCGGCTCCGAGGGTGACGTCCCGATCGACCTCGCCGACCCGGTCGGGGATCACCAGCACCACACCGTCGGACACCGTGGCCGCCGCGGCCACCGACCAGGCGACCACCGGCTTGCCGGCCAGCTGGAGGAACTGCTTCCGACCACCGAACCGGCGACCCGATCCGCCCGCCACCACGATGGCCCAGACGGACCCCGCTGGGCTCAGGGCAGCGCCTCATTCAGCCGAACCTCGGCGGTCTCCTCGTCGACGCCCAGGGCAAAGGTCAACTCCGACACCAGGATCTGGCGCGCCCGCTGGAGCATCCGCTTCTCGCCCGCCGAGAGGCCCTTGTCCTTGTCCCGGATGGAGAGGTTCCGGACCACTTCGGCCACCTGGTAGATGTCGCCGGAGCGCAACTTCTCGGAGTGGTTCTTGTACCGCCGCGACCAGTTGGTCGGCATCCGGGCCTCCTTCTTGCGCAGGACGGCGAAGACCTCTTCCACCTCCTCGTCGTTGATGACCTCCCGCAGGCCGACGCCCTCGGTGTTGTCGGCCGGGACCATCAGGGTCAGGTCCCCGTAGGCCAGCCGGAGCACCAGGTACTCCTGTTTCTTGCCGAACGCCTCTTTGGTCTCACGTCGTTCGACCACCGCCGCGCCGTGGTGCGGATAGACGACCTTGTCACCGATGTCGAACACCGTTCCTCCTGGCGTTGCGTGCTGATCCCGGGCTGGTGAGCTCGATCGGGACCGCGTAGGGAGCACGCAATGGTACACGGTGCCGGGGGGCTCCCCAACCGCGCTCCCCCGCCGCGCCGGCCCACGGCACCCCCCACCAGCACGGCGAGGAGCGAGCTCCCCGGTCGGCCCCCGCTACTGGTAGCGCTCGAAGATGCTGGCCTCGGCCAGGCGGGCCAGACCGTTCTTCACCGAGTGGGCCCGGGCCTCCCCCACCCCCTCGACCTGCTCGAGCTCGCTCAGCGAGGCCCGCATGATCTGTTGGAGGTTGACGAACCGCTCCACGATCCGCTCGATGATGGCGTCGGAGAATCGGGGCAGCCGGTAGAGCAGCCGGTAGCCCCGCGGCTCCACCCCGGACTCCGAGTCGTGGAAGGAGCCGGGGAGCCCGAGGATGTGGGCCACCCGCTGGGCCTCCCCCAGCTCGTCGGAGGACAGCTGGGCCAGCTGCTCCAGGACCCGGCCGACCACGGCCAGGCGGTCACGGCCCTTCGCCAGCGGCGGGCGGCAGTAGTCCCGGACCACCAGGTGCAGGGCCGGGGCCACCCCGTCGACCAGCTCGGCGGACTGCAGTCCCACCAGGCGGCCGTCCTCGCCCAGTTCGACCAGGTACCCGTCGACCTCCTCGGCGATGCGGAGCAACATCTCCGCCGCCTGGACCACCCCCACCACGTCCCCGACCGACACCGTGTCCTCCACCTCGAGCATGGACAGCCCCGACAGGGCCACGTCGAACCGGCTCCGGAAGCGCTGCATGGTGGCCAGGGCCTGGTCGGTGCGATCGTGGAGCCATCCGGTGGGCTGCACGGTGTGCTTGTGGTCGTCGCGGTACACGGCGATGACCGACATGGCCGCCGACACCGAGAGGACCGGCACGTCGATGGACCGGGCCACCCGCTCGGCGGTCCGGTGCCGGGTGCCGGTCTCCGAGGTGGGGATGGACGCCTTGGGCATCAGGTGGACGTTGGCCCGGGCGATCCGCGACGCGTCCGGCGCCAGGATGATGGCCCCGTCCATCTTGGCCAACTCGGACAGGCGCTGGGGGCTGAACTCGGCGTCGAGCAGGAATCCGCCCGAGCAGATCGAGAGCACGCCGGGCCCGTCCCCCACCACCACGAGCGCCCCCCGCTTGGCCCGCAGGATGCGGTCCAGCCCGTCCCGTAGTGGACGCCCGGGAGCCGCCATGGCCAGGGCCTCACTGAGGGGCGAGCTCTGGCGGACGGTCACAGAGGCATGGTACCTGGCCCGGTCATCGTCGGTCCGGCCCGGGCTCCGCCATCCCCACGTCGGAGGCCCCGTCCGGCGTGGTGACCGGTCCCCTCAGTCCCCACCTCGGACGCCGAGGAATTGCCCCACCGCCTGGGCCACGGTGTCCACCCGGACCAACTCGATGCCCGGGGGGCCGTCCGGCGACGAGGCCGGCACCGCCACCCGGTCGAAGCCCAGGCGGGCGCACTCCTCGAGCCGACGGGGGAGGTTGGTGACCTGGCGCACCTCGCCGGCCAGCCCCACCTCGCCCACCGCGGCCAGGGTGGCCGGCAGGGGCACCCCGGTGGCCGCCGAGGCCACGGCGAGGGCCACGGCCAGGTCGGCGGCCGGCTCGGTCACCCGGATGCCCCCGGCCACCGAGGCGAAGACGTCGACCCCCAGGACCGGCAGCTCGGCGTGGCGGTCCAGCACGGCCAGGGTCATGGCCAGGCGTCCTCCGTCCAGGCCCACCACCGACCGCTTGGGCTGGGACTGCCCGGCCGCCGTGACCAGGGCCTGCAGCTCCACCAGCAGGGTGCGGCGCCCCTGCACGGCCGGGAGCACCACCCCACCGGGTACCCCGACCAGGCGGTCACCCAGCAGCAGCCGGCCGGGGTCGTCCACCCGGTTGAGCCCCTGGTCCCCCATCTCGAACAGGCCGAGCTCCCCGGTGGGCCCGAACCGGTGCTTCACCGCCTGGAGCAGCCGGAGGGCGTGGTGGCGGTCGCCCTCGAAGCTGAGCACGGTGTCCACCATGTGCTCGAGGGCCCGGGGGCCGGCCAGCGTGCCGTCCTTGGTCACGTGCCCGACCAGCACCATGGCCACCTGCCGGGACTTGGCCAGGCCCACGAGCTGGTCGGCGCACTCCCGCACCTGGGTCACACTGCCCGGGACGCCGGTGGTGCGGCGCTCGCCGGGCACGCTGGGTCCGATGGACACCGCCTGGATGGAATCGATGACCACCAGGTCGGGCTCCGACTCCGCCACGGCGGCGATCACCGCCCCCACCTCGGTCACCGGCAGGATCAGCAGGCCGGGCGGGATGGGACCCAGCCGCTCGGCCCGCAGCCGGACCTGGTGGGACGACTCCTCCGCCGACACCAGCAGCACCCGGTGCCCGGCCGCGGCCCGGGCGGCCAGCACCTGGAGCAGCAGGGTGGACTTGCCGATCCCCGGCTCGCCGCCCAGCAGGGTGACCGATCCGGGGACCAGGCCGCCGGTGAGCACCCGGTCGAACTCCTCCACGCCGGTCGGCACCGCCGCCGCCTCGGACACGTCCACCGACGACAACGGGACCGGCATGGTGGAGAGGCCGAGGGCGGCCACCGCCTGGACCAGCGACCCGAGCTGGGCCTCCTCCACCAGGGTGTTCCACTCCCCGCAGGTGGGGCACCGACCGGCCCAACGGGCGCTGGTCGAGCCGCAGTCGATGCAGCGGTGTCGTTTCGCCGTCTTGGCCATGACCCCGATGGTAGGGACTGGCTGTGACCACCGGGGTGACCGGTGACCCGAGGCCGGAGCCGCGGTGTCCCGACGTGACCGGCTCTTACCCCAGCCCTCCACTCCGGTGCGACGCGAAACCGCCCCACCGGAAGACGGCGGGGCGGTTTCACTCAGACGGTGGTGGCGGTGCGGTCAGTCGGCGGAGGCGTCGGCCAGCTCCACCGGCGGCGGGGGCTCGACGCCCTCGATGGCGGTGAAGGTCAGTTGCTGCTCGCCGGCGACCAGCGGCGGGGCCCCCTTCACGTCGTAGGCCGCAGCGGCCTCTGGCGTGATGGTCTCGACATCGACCACGATGGTCTCCCCGACCCGGAACTCCTTCCACAGGATGCGCTCCGACAACGGGTCCTCGACCATCTGCTGGATGGCCCGACGCAGCGGCCGGGCCCCGAGCTGGGGGTCGTAGCCCTTGTCGGCCAACAGCTGCTTGGCCGGCGGGGTGAGGATCAGACTGAGTCCCTGCAGTTCCAGCTGGTTGGACACCCGCTGGATCATCAGGTCCACGATCTCGACCACCTCGATCTTGGAGAGCTCGTGGAACACCACGACCTCGTCGATCCGGTTGAGGAACTCCGGCCGGAAGTGGGCCTTCAGCGCTTCGTTGACCTTGGTCTTCATCCGCTCGTAGGTCACGGCCTCCGAGGTCTTGGCGAAGCCCACCGACGACTTGCGCAGATCGGCGGTGCCGAGGTTGGAGGTCATGATGAGCACGGTGTTCTTGAAGTCCACCGAGCGGCCCTGGGCGTCGGTCAACCGGCCGTCCTCCAGAATCTGGAGCAGGGTGTTGAACACGTCGGCATGGGCCTTCTCGACCTCGTCGAACAGCACCACGGAGAACGGCTTGCGACGGACCGCCTCGGTGAGCTGGCCACCCTCTTCGTACCCGACGTAGCCCGGAGGTGAGCCCACCAGTCGGCTGACCGTGTGCTTCTCCATGTACTCGGACATGTCCAACTGGATGAGGGCGTCCTCGTCGTCGAAGAGGAATTCGGCCAACGTCTTGGCCAGCTCGGTCTTCCCGACGCCCGTCGGGCCCAGAAAGATGAACGAGCCGCTCGGGCGCTTGGGGTCCTTCAGGCCGGCGCGGGTGCGACGGATCGAACGGGCCAGGGCGGCGATGGCCGGCTCCTGCCCGATGACCCGCTTGTGCAACTCGTCCTCCATGCGGAGCAGCTTGGCCGTCTCCTCCTCGGTGAGGCGG
>DATCBL010000050.1:0-6380 GCA_036511875.1 Acidimicrobiales bacterium | reverse complement strand
CGGTGGAACGGCTGGCCTACCTGGCCGAGTTCGTGGCCCTCCAGCTGGAGGGCCTCCGCCACCTGGTACTGCTCGACGCGGCCTCCCCCGTCTCGTTCTTCGCCTATCCGGGCAAGCTCAGCGATCTGGTGCCCGAGGGGTGCACCGTCTACCCGGTGGCCGGACCGGCCGACGACCTGGCCGCCGCCCTGGCCGCCCTGGCCGAAGGGGTGGGGTCGGCACCGGGATCGGCGCCCCGGGTGGAGGCCGCCCCCCCGGGACGGCCGACCGGCCCGCTCACCTCGTCGACCGTCTGCCAGGCCCTCGGCGCCCTGTTGCCCGAGGGGGCCATCGTCTCCGACGAGGGGAACACCTCGGGCCTGTTCGCCCCCGGGGCCACGGCGGGCTCGCCACCCCACGACTGGCTGTGCCTCACCGGGGGCGCCATCGGCCAGGGGTTGCCGGTGGCGGTCGGGGCGGCGGTGGCCGCGCCCGACCGGCGGGTGGTGGCCCTGGAGTCCGACGGCAGCGCCCTCTACACCCTGCAGGCGTGGTGGACCATGGCCCGCCGGGGCCTCGACGTGACCACGGTGCTGCTCAACAACGGTTCCTACGCCGTGCTCAACATGGAGCTGGACCGGGTGGGGGTGGAGGAGCCCGGCCCCCGGGCCCGGGACATGCTCGACCTGGGCCGGCCGGCCATCGACTTCGTGCAACTGGCCCGGGGTCTCGGCCTCCATGCCGCCCGGGCCGAGAGCGCCGAGGCCTTCACCGACGAGCTGGCCCGGGCCCTGGCCACGCCGGGGCCGAGCGTGGTGGAGGCGGTCGTCCCGCCCCTCCTCTGAGGGTGCGCCGCTCCTCTTCGGGCCCCACCTCGCCCGGGCGGCCGTGAACCCGCGGGCACCAGGCCCGGAGCAGTACCGGAGGTCCCGCTCCGGGCCTGGCCCCTGGAGTATCGGAAGGTCGTGGAGCAGGCTTGAGCGGGCGGCCGTGGTCGCGCCCCCGCCACCCCAAGGCACCGCGACATCCCCCACCCTCGCCTCGGCGAGGGGTAGAAAGGCCGGGCCCGGAGTCCTGCCTAGTACTCAACGGGCCCGGCCCAATTGCATCGACACCCTGGCCCAGCGGCTTGAGCCGGCGGCCCGGGCGCTCCGGTGGGCCAGGGCTCCGACCCCGCAGTCACTACGCTGACCGAGGTGAGCCCGAACCGACTGGCCGAGGAGACCTCGCCCTATCTGCGCCAGCACGCCGACAACCCGGTCGACTGGTACCCGTGGGGCGACGAGGCCTTCGACCGGGCCCGTCGGGAGGACAAGCCGGTCTTCCTCTCCATCGGCTACTCCTCCTGCCACTGGTGCCACGTCATGGCCCACGAGTCCTTCGAGGACCCCGACATCGCCGCCGCCCTCAACGCCTCGTACGTCTCGGTCAAAGTGGACCGGGAGGAGCGGCCCGACGTGGATGCCGTGTACATGGAAGCCGTCCAGTCCATCACCGGTTCGGGGGGGTGGCCCATGAGCATGTTCTTGACCCCCGACCGGCGTCCGTTCTTCGGCGGCACCTACTTCCCCCCGGCCGACCGGGGCGGCACGCCGTCGTTCCGCACCGTCCTCACCGCCCTGCACGACGTGTGGGAGCACCGCCGCCACGAGGTGGAGGAACAGGCCGACGAGCTGTCCGACGCCATCCGCTCCCGGTCGGTCGTGCCGGCCACCGCCGGGACGTCGGTGCTGGCCGCCCCGGGCCCGGCCGCCCCCGGGCGGCACCGGCTCCTCGACGAGGCGGCCACGGAGCTGGCCGCCCGCTTCGATGCCGAGTGGGGAGGGTTCGGGGGGGCCCCCAAGTTTCCCCAGCCCACCCTGGTGGACCTGGCCCTGTGCCACGCCGGCGCCCACCCCGCCACCCCCGAGGGCCGGCGGTCCGAGCAGATGGCCACCCGCACCCTCGACGCCATGGCCGCCGGCGGCATCCACGACCACCTTGGCGGGGGGTTCGCCCGGTACTCGACCGACGGCCGGTGGCTGGTCCCCCACTTCGAGAAGATGCTCTACGACCAGGCCGGCCTGCTCCGGGCCTACCTGCACGGCTGGCAGGCCACCGGGGACGACAACTACCTGCGGGTCATGGAGGGCATCGTCGGCTACGTCCGCCGCGACCTGACCGCCCCGGCTGGCGGCGTGTACTCGTCCGAGGACGCCGACTCCGAGGGCGTGGAAGGACGGTTCTACGTGTGGTCGCCGGATCAGGTGGCGGCGGCGGTCGACGCCGGCGTGGACCCGCGTGACGGCGCCGCCGCCACCACCGTGGCCGATGCCGTGGCCGACTGGTTCGGGGTGACCCCGGCGGGGAATTTCGAGGGTGCCACCATCCTCAGCCGTCCGGTGGGCCGGCCGCTGGTCGGCGACGAGGCGGTGGAGTCGGGGCGGGCACTGCTCCTCGAGGGGCGCGGCACCCGGGTCCGGCCGGGACTCGACGACAAGGTGCTCACCGAGTGGAACGCCATGTACGCATCGGCGCTGGCCGAGGCGGCCGCCGGCACCCGCACCCCCGGGTGGCGGGACGACGCCGTGGGAATCGGGGAGTTCCTGGTGGCCCACCTGCTCGGCGAGGACGGGCGGTGGCGACGCAGCTGGCAGGCCGCGGGAGGGGCCCGCCATCTGGCCTTCGCCGCCGACCACGCCTGGCTGGTCGACTGCTTCACCCGGTTGGGCGAGCTCACCGGGGAGTCGGTCTGGACCGACCGGGCCCGGTCGGTGGCCGACAGCCTGTTGGCGTTGTTCCTCGACGAGGAGGGGGGTGGGTTCTTCACCACCGGACACGACGGCGAAGTGCTCATCGCCCGGACCAAGGAGCTGTTCGACGGGGCCACCCCCTCGGCCAACGCGGTGGCCGCCCTGGCCCTGGCCCGGCTGGGGGCGCTGACCGGCGAGGCCCGCTACACCGAGGCGGCCCGCCGGGTGGTCGAGATGTTCGGCGACCTGCTCACCCGGCACCCCACCGCCTTCGCCCACACCGTGCTCACCGCCTCTCTCCTGATCGACGGCTTCACCGAGGTCGTCGTGGCCGGCCACCGACCCGACCTGGTCGACGCGGTGCGCACCGGGTGGAGGCCCGAGGTGGTCCTCGCCTGGGGCCAGCCGACGCCGTCGCCGCTGTGGGAGGACCGGGCCGACGGCCGGGCCTACGTCTGCCGGAACTACGCCTGCAAGCTGCCGGCCGACGACGCCGACACCCTTCGAGCCCAGCTGCGGCCCGGGGCCGGGGAGATCCGGTGAGCCGACAGTCGGCCAACACCCCGCGCAGCGGCACGGCCCGCGACGTGGTCCGGAGCCTCCAACCCCGGGCCCAGATCGAGGTGGCCGGGGGCACGGCGCTGACCGTGCTGGTGCTGGCCTCCCACGCCGAGGACACCACCGGGGTGGACCTGGCCTCGGGGACACTGGTCCGGGTCCGGGTCGCCTGGCCCGCCGACCACGGGCCCGACCTGGCCCCCTTCGACGTGGTCGAGGCGCAGCTGGCCGACGAGCCCGAACGGGACGACCTGGCCCAGCCCGAGGCGGTGACCGCCGACGGCCTCCCCCGCCACCTGGGCACCCTGCACGGCCGTCGGGTCCGCCGGCTCCTCCACCAGTTGGCGGCCCCGGTGGAGGAGCACGTCCTCGGGTTCCCCGGCGCCTCCGCCCCCTACTGGGAGTTCCGCGGGTTCCGGCCCTCGCTGGCCCTGGTGGAGCCCTCCAAGGGACCGGTCCTCTTCCGCCGGATCGGGGACCGGTCCACCTGGGTCCGCTTCGGCTGGGGTCGGAGCGACAACTGGCTCCCGGTCGAGGACCCTCGGGCCGAACGGGCCCTCGACGTCGCCCGACGGGACCGGCTCTTGGGCAAGGACCTGGCCTCGGCGCTCGGGTTCAAGCCCCACTACCTGGTGGCCTCGGTCTCCACGCCGCGGGACGGCCACTGCTACAAGACGGTGCGCGCCCTGCTGCCCCGGAGCTGACCGCGCCTTGGGGGTCGCCTAGTGTCGGCAGCTGTGTCCAAACCCCCCTCGTCGTCGCCCGTGGCCCCGACCCCGCTGCTGCCCGACTACCGGGGCGCCTGCATCGCCAACCTGGTCCCCACCCTCATCACCGGCGACGACCCGCCGGGCGCCGACCCCGGGTGGTTGCCCCCGACGGCCCGGCAGGCCGACCAGGTGGTGGTGCTGGTCCTCGACGGCCTGGGCTGGGAGCAGCTCCGGTCCCGGTCGGCCCTGGCCCCCACCCTGTCGGCGGCCGACGGCATCGAGCGGCCCATCACCTCGGTGGCCCCGACCACGACGGCCTGCGCGCTGACGTCCATCACCACCGGACGCCCACCGAGCGACCACGGGCTGCTCGGCTACCGGCTGGCCCTGGACGACCAGATCCTCAACGTGCTCCGGTGGACCCTCGGGAGCGGTCGGGCCCGCGACGTCCGCCGCGAGGTGCCGGCCCGCCGGCTGCAGCCGTTTCCGTCCTTCGCCGGATCGGCCCACCCGGTGCCGGTGGTCTCCAAGCAGGAGTTCGGCGGCACCGGCTTCACCGCCGCCCATCTCGGCAACTCCCCGCTGCACGGCTACGGCGTGCTGTCGTCCCTCCCCGTCGAGGTGGGGCGGCTCCTGCGCCAGGGTGAGCCACTGGTCTACGCCTACTACGACGGGATCGACAAGGTGGCCCACGCCAACGGTCTCGGCGAGCTCTACGACGCCGAGCTGGTGGCCGTGGACCGACTGGTGGCCGACGTGGCCGACCGGCTGCCGGAGGGCGCGGCCCTCCTGGTGACGGCGGACCACGGCGAGATCGACGTGGGCGCCCGGCTGGAGCTGCTCGGGGGCGACATCATGGCCATGGTCCACTTCCTCTCGGGGGAGGGCCGCTTCCGCTGGGTCCACGCCCGGCCCGGAGCCGCCGCCGACCTCGAGCAGGCCCTGTCCGAGCGGTACGACGACACCACCTGGGTAATGACCAGGGATCACGTGGTCGAGGCGGGGCTGTTCGGCGGGCCCTTGGCCGACGAGTTCGTCCACCGGCTGGGGGATGTGGCCCTGCTCCCCCATGCGCCCATCGCCTTCATCGACCCCGCCGACACCGGCGAGAGCCGGCTGCGGAGCCGCCACGGCTCCCTGACCGCCGAGGAGCTGCTGGTCCCCTTGGTCGCGCTGGCCGCGAAGTGACAGCATCTGGACATGGACACCGACACCCCCGACCCCCCCACGACCGACTCCCCGCCGCTCCGGCCTGAGATCGTCGACCTCCCCCTCCGGGACGGCGGCCCGGCGGCGGAGCCCGGATCCGACCTCTCCCTGCCGGGGGGGCCACCCGGCCAGGAGGGCGCGGCGAACAACGAGTCCATCGATCGTCCGGCCAAGCTGCTCCGCATCGGGTCGATGGTCAAGCAGCTGCTGGAGGAGGTGCGCCAGGCCCCCCTGGACGAGGCCAGCCGGGGCCGGCTCCGGGAGATCTACGAGCAGTCGATCCGGGAGTTGGCCGACGGCCTCTCCCCGGAGCTGGTCGACGAGCTGGACCGGATCTCCATCCCGTTCGACTCGACCACCCCGTCCGAGGCCGAGCTCCGGATCGCCCAGGCCCAGCTGGTGGGCTGGCTGGAGGGCCTGTTCCAGGGGATCCAGGCCACCCTCTTCGCCCAGCAGATGGCGGCCCGGGCCCAGCTGGACGAGATGCGGCAGCGCTCGCTGCCCCAGGGCCCCCCGCCCGATGTGGGCCGCCCGGGCACCTATCTCTGATCGCTGCCCCCTCCACCTGGAGCGATGACCGGCGACGCCCGGCGTCGCCGGGGCGCGCTATCGTCGGAATCACACCGCTGTAACTCGTCCACACCCTGTGGAGAACACCCGGACGAGAACACCGAGACCCCGGCGACACGAGGGGCGACACGAGGAAGGCATCCGCCCGTTGGCGACACGGTCGTTCACCCACCTGCACACCCACACCGAGTTCTCGATGCTCGACGGTGCCGCCCGGGTCAATGACCTGGTGCAGGCGGCGGTGGCCGACGGTCAGCCGGCCCTCGGGATCACCGACCACGGCAACATGTACGGCGTCCTCGACTTCTACGCCGCCTGTCGTGAGGCCGGCATCAATCCGGTCATCGGCACCGAGGCCTACATGGCCGCCGAGTCGAGACACGAACGCCCGGTGCGGAGGGGCAAGGTCGACGACACCGGCGGGGACGTCGCCGGCGGGGAGAAGCTCTACTACCACCTCACCCTGCTGGCCGAGTCCACCGAGGGCTACCGGAACCTGCTCAAGCTGTCCTCGGCCGCCTACCTCGAGGGCTACTACTACAAGCCCCGACTGGACTGGGAGCTCCTGGAGCGGCACAGCACCGGGCTCATCGCCACCACCGGCTGTCTGGGCGGCGTCGTA
>DATCBL010000049.1:0-8176 GCA_036511875.1 Acidimicrobiales bacterium | reverse complement strand
GGGCGTTGCGAAGGCCGTGCCCCCGGCCTGTCCCACCGCCTCCACACCCGAGTCCCGGTGTCCCTGGTCGCGGCTCAGGATGCCCACCGAGGCTCCCAGACGGCCGAACTCGGTGGCGATGGACTTGCCCAGCCCGGTTCCGCCCCCGGTCACGACGACCACCGAGCCGTCGTAGGTGCCCGGGGCCAGGGCCGCGGTGCCGAGGGGTGGGGGAGGGCGGAGGCCTGGTGGCGCCATGGGAGGGCAGCCTACCGACGCCGGGTCCGGTCGGCCCCAAGTGCTACTATGTGTACACAATGAGCGAGACGGTGGGCATCCGGGAGCTCCGCCAGCGAGCGAGCGAGCTGCTGAAGCGCGTGGCGGGCGGAGACTCGTTCACCGTGAGCGATCGGGGTCGGCCGGTCGCCCGCATCGTCCCGCTGCAGGGAGGAACCCTGGAGCAGCTCGTACTCGAGGGCCGGGCCTCTGGCCCGGACGGGAACCTTCTCTCGTTGGCCGAGGAACTGGGTCTGCCCGACGCCTCCTCGGGGGGGATGCCCCCCTCGACGGCGTTGGCTGCACTGCGGGGCGATGAGCGGTAGGACGGCGTACCTCGACACGTCGGCGTTCCTCAAGCTGGTGAAGGCCGAACCGGAATCGGCTGCACTGAGGCAGGCGCTCATCCCCTGGGAGTCCTTTGCTTCGGCAACCCTCCTGCGCACCGAGACGTCGCGGGCGTTGGGCTACTCCGGCCAAGGTCATCTCCTCGGGGCGGCTCGGCAACTGATGGGGGCCGTGCACCTCGTCCGGATGGACGAACCCCTACTGGATCGAGCCGGCGATCTCCCGCCGGTGGGCATGCGCTCGTTGGATGCGGTCCATCTGGCGGCGGCGCTCTCCCTCGGTCATGATCTGGGGGCAGTCTTCACCTACGACGCCCGGCTGAGAGACGCAGCTCAGGCTCAGGGAGTTCCCACCGAGGAACCGAGATGATCCGTCAGCCCCGCGGCCACCTCCCGGCCCACCGGCACGGCGCACTCGGGTCGGCGGGATCCGTCGCCGCCGCGCTCCCGGCGGACGGGTCGCGCCCCGGCGTTCGGGGAATCTGGTCCACCGAAGGCCCTGGCCGGACCGCCCTGGCCCTCGGGTAGCCTCATCGTCCGTGGACTTCGACCTCACGCCCGAGCTCGCCGGGCTGCAGCAGAGCGTCCGACGCCTGGCCCAGGAGAAGGTCAAGCCGCGGGCCCGGGCCATCGACGCCACCGGCGAGTACCCCACCGATCTCTTCGAGGCGTTCCGGGACGCCGACCTGCTCGGCCTGTGCCTGCCCACCGAGCTGGGCGGCTCGGGGGCCGGGATCCTCGGGCTGACCATCGCCATCGAGGAGGTGGCCAAGTACTCCAACGCCGCCGCCCTCATGCTGCTGTTGACCCGGCTGCCGATCGGCCCGGTGCTCATCGCCGGCAACGACGACCAGAAGAAGCGCTACCTCCCGGGCATCGCCACCGGCGAGCTACGGGCCGGGTTCGGTCTGTCCGAGGCGGTGGCCGGGTCCGACGTGGCCGGCATCCGGACCCGGGCGGTACCCGACCCCGGCGCCGGCCGGGGGGGCGACTGGGTGCTCACCGGTACCAAGTGCTGGATGTCCGGGGTGGTCGAGGCAGACTGGTACACGGTCTTCGCCAAGACCGGCGACCCGTCGTCACGGGCCCACGACTCGATCACCGCCTTCATCGTCGAGCGGGGCTGGGACGGGGTGTCGGTGGGCCGGACCGACGCCAAGATGGGCGTCCGCGGCGTCCATACCGGGGAGCTGGTGCTGGAGGGCGTCCACGTTCCCGCCGAGAACGTGATCGGGGAGGTGGGCGGGTTCCGGCTGGCCATGCTGGGGTTGAACGCCATGCGGCCCATCGTGGCCGCCCGGGGCATCGGCCTGGCCGAGGGGGCACTCATGTACGCCACCGAGTACGTCAAGGACCGCCAGGCCTTCGGCCAGACCATCGCCGACTTCCAGGGCATCCAGTGGGAGATCGCCAAGATGGCCGTGGACATCGAGGCGGCCCGCCTCCTCACCTACCGGTCGGCGTGGCTGGCCGACCAGGGAAAGTTCACCAAGGAGTACGTGCCCTACCTGTCGATGCCCAAGTACTTCGCCACCGAGCTGGCCGTGCGGGCCTCGGGCCTGGCCGTGCAGCTGCTGGGGGCGGCCGGGTACATGGAGGACCACCCCACCGAGCTCTGGTACCGGGACGCCAAGCAGCTGACCATCGTGGAGGGCACCTCCCAGGTGCAGCTGGGACTGATCGCCCGCGGCGTCCTCGGTCACGATCTGTGGTGGGACTGATGGCGGCCGAGACGACCGCCCTCGAGCCGACGGCCTTCCAGTCCCTGGGCGGGTGGCCCGGGGTCCTCACCGACCTGTTGTCCGGGACCTCGCTGACCGCCGAGTCCGCCGAGACGGTGCTGGGCCAGGTGCTGGCCGGGGCGGCCACCCCGGCCCAGATCGCCGCGCTGGCCGTGGCGCTGGCGGCCAAGGGCGAGTCGGTCGAGGAGATGACCGGCTTCGTGCGGGCCATGGTGTCCCACGCCGTCCCCCTCGACCTGCCGGCCGGGATGGACGTCATCGACACCTGCGGCACCGGCGGCGACCGGTTGCGGAGCATCAACGTATCGACCATCGCCGCCCTGGTGGTGGCGGCCACCGGGGCAAAGGTGTGCAAGCACGGCGGTCGGGCCTCGTCGTCGGCCGTCGGGGCCGCCGACGTGCTGGAAGCCTTGGGGGTGGCGGCCGACCTGGGGCCGGCCGGGGTGGCCCGTTGCATCGACGAGGTGGGCATGGGATTCTGCTTCGCCCCCCGCTTCCATCCGGCCATGCGCTTTGCCGCACCGGTCCGCAAGGAGTTGGGCATCCCCACCGTCTTCAACTACCTGGGGCCCCTGGCCAACCCGGGACGGGCCCGGTACCAGGTGGTGGGGGTGAGCAATCCGGCCATGGCCGACAAGATGCTGGGCGTGCTGGCCGCCAACGGAGCGGTGCGGGCGGTGGTGGTCTACGGCGACGACGGCCTCGACGAGTTGAGCACCACCGGGCCCTCCACCGTCCACGAGCTCATCAAGGCCCCCGACGGCCGCTACCAGACCTCCGCCTACCGAGTCGATCCCGCCGTGCTGGGATTCGCCCCCGCGTCCATCGAGGACCTGAGGGGAGGGGACGCCGCCTTCAACGCCGCGGCCATCCTCCGGGTCATCGGGGGCCAGTCGTCTCCCCACCGGGACATCGCCGTCCTCAACGCCGCCGCCGCCCTGGTGGTAGTGGGAACGGTCCCGGACCTTCCCAGCGGCGTGGTGCTGGCCGGGCAGGTCGTCGACGACGGCCGGGCCGCAGCGGTGCTGACCTCGTTGATCCGGGTCTCCCAGCATGCCGCGGCCGCCGAGGCCGACGGGTCAGGCGGCTGACCCGAGCCGGGCGCCCGACCCTCCCACCGCATCGGGCCAGCCCGCATCCACCAACTCCACCAGGTCGGCCAGTTCGGGGATCCGGCGGGCCGGAAGCGACCACCCGAGGGGTGACTCCACCTCGACGACCCGCACCTCGCCGGCATGGGCCCCGAGCCACTGGGCCACGACCGACCGCTCGCCCTCGTCCTCCTCTCGGCCCCGGTCCGGTCGCCCTCCCCGGTGACCGGCGCCATCCGCCCCCACCACCCGCGGCCCTCCCGCCAGCAGGCCGCCGTCCAGCACCACCTCGCCCTCACCGTCGACGGCTAGGACCACCCGCCCGGCGTCCCGCAGCGACGTCACCAGGCGGTGACGGTCCATCCGGTGGCGCAGCGCTTCGGCCTCGTCCCGCACCGCGCCGGCCTCCTCGTAGCGCTGCTGGCGGGAGAGCTCGGAGATGGCCCGGGCCAGGGGGGTGAGCAGCTGGGTGGGTTCGGCCGCCAACTCCGCCGCGGTCCACGACCGGCCCCGGCCCCGTCGGGCCGGGGCCCGGCCGCCGGCGCCTCGCCCGGGACCGTGGCCCATCGCCGGGCTCCGCCGTCGCACCCTGGTCGGCCGATTGAACGGCGGAGACCAGGCCCGGATCAGCCGGCCTGCCACGACGGCGGCGGTCAACGGCCCGGGACAGACCCGGTGGTGCACGGCGTCGAGCTGTCGGAGCAGTCGGGCGACCATCCTCGGTTGGTCGGCCGCGAAGGTCGACCGGACCCGAGCGTGGAGGTCGGCGGCCTCTCCCACGTAGAGCACGTGACCGGCGGCGTCGGTGAGCCAGTAGACGCCGGGGCGGTGGGGGAGACGCACGGTGAGGCGGAGCTTGGCCCCCTCCGGGTGGCCCACCAACCGGGGCAGGTCGAGCAGCTCCTCGAGATCGAGGATCCCGAAGGACCCGGCCCGCTCCAGCAGGGCGTGGAGGAGGTCGCCGGTGGCCAGCACGTCGGTCAGCGCCCGGTGGGACGGTCGGTGGGGGAGGCCGAGGGTGGCGGCCAGGGTCCCCAGCCGGCAGTTGACGACCTCGTCGCGCACCAGGCGCCGGGCCAGGGCCAGGGTGTCCACGGTGCGATTGTCCAGTCGCCCCCGTCCGGTGGAGACCAGGGCGTGGTCGAGGAACGAGAGGTCGAAGCGGAGGTTGTGGCCCACTAGCACCGACCCGCCGACGAACTCCAGCAAGGACGGCAGCATCTCGCCGACCCGGGGTGCGTCGGCCACCATGGCGTCGCTGATCCCGGTGAGGGCGGTGATGAACGGGGGGATGCGCTCGTCGGGCCGGACCAGCGTCTGGTAGGTCCCGAGCTGCTCGCCGCCTCGGTACCGGGCCGCCGCCACCTCGGTGAGCGAGGCGCGGGCCGGCGAGCCACCGGTGGTCTCGACGTCGACCACCACGAAGGTGACCTGGCTGAGCGGTGTGCCGAGATCGTCGAACGACGCCTGCCGGGCCATGGCCATGGGGACACTCTACCGAACAGGTGTTCGATCAGGGGGGAGCGGGGCCGGGGTCACGTCGGCCCGGGCCTCCCGGGTCATTCGGCCCGGAGCAGCAGCGCGGTGGGGGTCCGGGCCGCCATCCGCCCGGGCACGGCGGCCACCAGGTTGGCCAGCACCAGGGTGCCCAGGGCCACCAGCACCACCGACAGCACCGGCACCGTCGGCTCGGGGACGGCGAAGATCTCCTGGGCGAACAGGGTCCACAGCGATCGCCCGACGGCGATCCCGACCGGTACTCCGACGACGATCCCGATGCCCGCGGAGATCGAGGCCTGCCAGGCCACCGCTCGGGCCAGCTGGCGGCGGGTGAAGCCCAGGGTCTTGAGCAGGGCCAGGTCGCGCCGGCGGCGCCGGACCGAGGCGGTCAGGGTCAGGCCGAGGGCGATGAAGGCCGCTCCGGCCAGAGCCACGGCCAGCACCGCGGGGGTGACGCCGATGGTCCCGTAGTTGACGATCTCCGCCGGGCGTTGCACGCCGAGGACCGAGATGCTCTGCCCGCTTCCCGCCCCACCGGGGATGGCGGCCAGTGTCCGGTTGGCCGCCGTGGCCACCCGCTGCATGTCGGCCAACCCGACGGCGCCGGACACACCGGGCCGGAGCCGGACGAAGACCATGTTGGGACCGTCCAGGGCCGGGATCGAGCTCTGGGCGGCCTGGCGAAGGGAGATGGGCAGGCTCGATTCCGACATGAGCGCCCCGTTCCCCATCGAGGTGTGGTCGTCGATGACGCTGGAGAACCCGACGGCGGGCATGGTCGCCGTCCCCACCACGGTCAGGTGGGTCGGTGGCACGTAGGCCGGGCCGTCCTGGGGCGTCCCGTCGGACACGGTCACGGTGTCGCCGAGGTGCTTGTGCAGCTGGACCAGGGTCGAGGCCCCGAGGACGATCTGACCCGGGCCGTCGACGGCGTGGCCGGTGAGGATGGGTGGACTGATGGGCGCCTTGGTGGCCGAGTGCCCGGCCTCGAACAGGAACGGGAGCGCGGTGCCGTCGATCTCCTCGATGTTGTAGTCGTAGCCGTCCCAGGCCACCACGCCGGGGTCGCGGTCGAGGAGGGTGAGCGCCTTCGGGGGCGTGGTGTTGCTGGCGTTGAGCAGGTAGGTGAAGTTCCACCCGTAGAGGGCGGGCTGCGAGACCAACGACTGCAGTCCGCTCCCGAAGGTCAAGGTGGCCACCACCAACGCCAGCGCCAATGCCGAGCCCAGCAGGGTCGAACGGACCGGCACCGTGGCCCGGCCCCGGCCCCGTTCGAGGGCGAAGCGCACCCCGACCAGGGTGGGCACGGGGAGCCCGGCGGCCGCCACCGTCTCGACCACCCTCGAGGTCACCGGAGGAGTGACCCGGGCCCGCAACGCCGCCCGATGGGGCAGGCCCCGATAGGCCAGGACGGTGGCCGTGGCCCCGAGGGCCACCACCAGCACCAGCACCCCGAGGCCGAGCACGGTCCAGTCGAAGGCGAACCCCGGGCCGGGGTAGACGGCCCGGACCGGCCCCAAGGGCGACAGGGGCGAGAGCAGCACCGCCACCCCGGCGGCGGTCAGCGAGCCGACCACGATCGAGGCCATGACCCCGAACAGCCCGTCGGCCACCAGGGCGGTCCGATCGGCCCCGAAGGCCCGGAGCACGTCGAGGTCCTCGGTACCGTCGCCCAGCTGGCGGGAGAGGAGCTGGATGGCGATGAGGACGGCGGCGAGGAGGGCGACGCCACCGAACACCCCGAGGGCGATGACCAGCGGCTTGAGCGTCCGGTCCACCTTGACGGAGACGGCCTGGGTGGCATGGAAGCCGAGGGTGTTGCCCGAAGGGGCCACGCCGGCGAACTCTCGCTCCACCGCGGCCACCCGGCTTGACCCACCGTCGAGCTGGAGACCGTAGGTGATGGCTCCCTGCGAACCCGCGCTGGCATCGGCCACGATGGCCCGGCCCAGTGCCGGGGTGAAGAACTCGAAGGTCGGGTAGCGGTCGATGTCGTCCTGGACGATGGAGTTGCTCACCTGCACCAGCCCGACCAGGGTGGCATCGAGGCGTCGATGGGGGGCAACCCTCGACGTTCCGAAGCCGGGTTCGCTCTCTTGTTGCAGATCGTAGATGCCGTAGGGGATGTGCTCACCCACGTGCACCCCGAGCAGCTGAGCGGCCAACGGCGTCATCACCACCTCACCCATGCGTGCCGGATCGGCCATGCGTCCCGCCAGCACGGCCAGCCGGTCCTGATCGAAGAAGAGGCCGTCGACGCTGGCCACGGGCTCGATGTTGTTGACGTTGTTGAGCTGGGGCACGTCCCCCCGCCGCAACGGGACGGCGGCGATGGGGACGCCGGCCTCGACGTGCCTCACTCCCGGCAGGTGGGCGACGGCGTCGACGGCGGCGCTCGAGTAGTTCGGCGGGGTTCCGCCCCCACTGGAGGGACCACCGAAGACCGACACGCCCAGATCGGAAGGATTGGTGCTGGCCAGGTAGGTGGAGAAGGAGGACTGGGTGCGACGGGCCGCGGCCACCGAGCCCAGGGCCAACCCGCCCACCAGGCCGATCAGCAGGACCAAGGAGAGGTACCCGCCCCGGCGTCGGCGGAAGGTGACCCGTTGCCGATACCCCGCCACGCGCAGACCCTGGCTGGTCAGGGACACCTATCAACCCACCGTGCGCTCATGACTTGGTGCTTCCTCTCCGCTGTGGCGTCCGGACCTCCACCGACCACGACATTGTGCATCGGACCAGGTACCGGGCCAAGGTGGACAGCCTCGTTCCCGGATCGTGCTACCACCCCTTTCGAAGGATCCGGGTCCCCCAGGTCCCCGGGTCCGGGGGAGGAGCGGTCGGTGGGCCGGTGGCGGGCGGGACCCGGTCCCCGGGATACTGGCTCGATGACCGAGCTCCCGGCACCGGACGGGGAGGCGAACCCGGGTTCGGGCCAGCCCTGGCCGGAGCGCCTGTCGGCGGTGCTCGGGCCGGTCCATCGGTCCCGGTCCCTCGGGGGGAGCCTCCGGCGGGTGGTGGCCGGCGGTCGTGACCTGGTGGTGAAGGTCGGTGTCGGGGCTGAGGACGAGGTGGAGGGGCTCCGGTCCCTGGCCCGGGTGGCGGGGGCGCCACCGGTCCCCGGGGTGGTCCTGGTCGAGACGGGCCTGCTGGTGACCGAGTGGGTGGACCAGGAGCCGCGGTCCCCCGGGCACGAGGAGGAGCTGGGGCGGCGACTGGCCTCGCTGCACCGGGCACCATG
>DATCBL010000048.1:0-6974 GCA_036511875.1 Acidimicrobiales bacterium | reverse complement strand
TACCAGCCCGGCGGCCACCGCGAAGCAGGCCCGGCTCCGCTCGCCGGTCTCGTGCGATCGGCCGCTGACCCCGTCGGCGTAGTACTCGGCGGTCCGGTAGTAGGTGGAGGCCCGGAGGTAGTGGTCCCGACCGCTGACCCGGTGACCGGAGGCCAGGCACGACCGGCCCCGGTCCTCGGTCCGCTGGGCCAGCCGCTCGAAGGCACCGGCCCAACTGGACGGGCTGCCGTCGGCGATCTCGGTGGCCACGGCCAGGCACTCGCCCACCGTCGATCCCCCGTAGTCGGCCACGCCGATGGCCCGGATCAGCTGGTAGTTGAATTCGTCGTCACGGAAGCCCTCCACCCGGATGGCGCTGCGGACGACATCGGAGTCTTCGAAGGACACGACGATCATCTCGTTTCGGGCCGAGGGGTCGGACGGTGCGTCCGGCCCGGCCGTTGGTCATTGTGCCCGATGGCGGGCCTACCCTGTGGCATGCGCGCCGGAGCCATCCAGACGACCGCCGGCCCCGACCGCCAGGACAACCTGGATGCCGCCGCCGCCCTGGTGGACGAAGCCGCGGCCGGCGGGGCCGAGCTGGTGGTCCTGCCCGAGTACTTCTCGGTGGCCGGGAGCCCCTCGTACCTCCGCGAGCACGCCGAGACCCTGGACGGCCCCACGGTGGCCTGGGGGTCGGAGCAGGCGGCGCGGCACCGGATCCACCTGGTGGCCGGCAGCTTCCCCGAGCGGCGGACCGGGACCGGCCCCGACGACCAGCGCCTGTTCAACACCAGCTGCCTGATCGGTCCCGACGGGGCGGTGGCGGCCGTGTACCGGAAGATCCACCTCTTCGACGTGGACCTTCCCGGCACCGCCTTCCGCGAGTCGGCGACCATGGCCGCGGGTGACGCGCTCACGGTCGCCCCGCTGCTCCCGGCGTCGTCGGCGGGGCGACCCCCGACGGTGGTGGGCCTGTCCCTCTGCTACGACCTCCGGTTCCCCGAGCCCTACCGGATCATGGCCCTGGAGGGCGCCACCGTCCTGGTGGTGCCGGCCGCGTTCACCTCGGCCACCGGTCCCGCCCACTGGGAGCTCCTGCTCCGGGCCCGGGCGGTGGAGAACCAGGTGTTCGTGATCGGGGCCGGACAGGTCGGCGCCCTCCCGCCGGGGATGCCGGCGTGCCACGGGCACACCATGATCGTCGACCCGTGGGGCACGGTGCTGGCCGAACTGGTGGGGCCGGGACCCGGGGTGGCCCTGGCCGACCTCGACCGCGATCGGCTCCGCCAGGTGCGCGCTGACCTGCCGGTCCTGGCACATCGCCGTCCCGAGGCGTACCGTTGGCCGGATGACAAGCTCAGGGGCACCGTCGGACCCGGCGGATAGGAGGCCATCGCCGGGGTCGCCGCCCCCGGTCACCGTCCCTCCCCCGTTCGAGGTGGGGATGTTCGACTCCGGCGGCGTCCAGCTCTACTACGAGATCCACGGGCACGGTCCCCGGGTCCTGCTGTTCATGCACGGGATCCTGATGGACTCCAACATGAACCGACGGCTGGCCAACGATCTGGCCACCCGGGGCTTCCGGGTCGTCCTGGTCGACCTCCCGGGCCACGGACTGTCGGAGAAGCCCAAGCGGGCCTCCTTCCACCGGATGGACACCTACGCCGTCCACGTGGTGGCCCTGTTGGACCATCTCGGGATCGACCGGGCCGTGGTGGGTGGGGTGTCGCTCGGGGGGAACGTGAGCCTGCTGGTGGCGGCCATGGCGCCCGAGCGGGTCCAGGGCATGGTCATCGAGATGCCGGTGCTGGAGTGGGCCGTCCCGGCGGCGGCCATCACCTTCCTCCCCATGCTGCTGGCCGTGCACTTCGCCCGGCCGCTGGTCCGCCGCACGGCGTCGATCTTCCAACGGCTCCCCCGCACGGGAAACGGGCCGGTGGACAGTGTGATGAACACGTTGTCCAACGACCCGACCGAGACGGCCGCCGTGCTCCACGGCATCCTGGCCGGGCCCATCGCCCCGACGGTCGACCAGCGCGCCGCCATGGATGTCCCGACCCTGGTCATCGGCCACCAGGTCGACCGCATCCACCCGTTCCACGATGCCGAGCAACTGGCCCGACGGCTGCCCCAGGGCCGGTTGGTCCAGGCCAACTCGGTCCTCGAGCTGCGGGTCCGGCCCGATCGGCTCACCGAGGAGATCGCCCGGTTCCTCGACGACGCCTGGGACCGGCCGGCCCGGGCCGACCGCCAGGTCAGCTGACCGTCGGGATCACTCGTCCAGATCGGGGCGGCGGCTCCGCTTCCGCTCGGACAGCTGCCGCTTGGCCGCCAGGCGTCGCTCCTTGGCCCCCCGTGAGGGCCGGGTGGGCCGGCGGGCCTTCTCCACGTGCAGGGCGTCGGCCATCCGTCGGCGGAAGCGCTCCACGGCCAGCTGCCGGTTGCGGACCTGGGAGCGCTCGTCGTCCACCACCAGCCGGAGCTCCGGGCCCAGGCGCTCGATCAGGCGGGCCCGCTGACGGGGTCCGAGGGAGGGAGATCCGCGGATGTCGAAGCGGAGCTCCACCCGGGTGTTGACCTTGTTGGCGTGCTGACCGCCGGGGCCGCCGCTCGGGCCGAACCGGACGTGGAGCTCGGACAGCGGGATGGTGAGGGTCGGGCTGACCCTGACCGCACCGACCGGCTCCCCGTCCGGGCTCACCGCCCACCGGCCCGGTCGTCGGCGGGTCGGGGCTCGTCGACCACCGGGTTGGTCAGCCGTCCCACGCCCTCCACCTCCACGGTGACGGTGTCGCCGGCCGACAGCCACGGGGGCGGATCCTGTCCGGCGGCCACTCCGGCCGGGGTGCCGGTGGTGATCAGCATCCCCGGCTCCAAGGTGAAGGCCTGCGACAGCTGCTCGATCATCTGGGCACAGGTGAAGATCATGTCGGCGGTGCCGCCGTCCTGGCGGAGCTCACCGTTGACCCAGGTCCGCACAGACAGGTCCTGGACGTCGGCCACCTCGTCGAGGGTCACGATCCACGGCCCGGTGGGGCCGTGGGTGTCGAACCCCTTGCCCATCATCATGGTCGGCGTGCGCCACTGCCAGTCCCGCACACTGACGTCGTTGACCACGGTGACCCCGGCCACGACCTCGAGGGCCCGGTCGGCGGAAACGTGGCGGCACCGCCGCCCGACCACCAGGCCCAGCTCGCCCTCGTAGTCCACCGCGTCGGAGACCAGGGGAACCTCGATGGCCGCGCCCGGCCCGATCACGCAGGTCGGCTGCTTGGAGAACCAGGTCTGGTACTCGGGCCGCTCGTGGCCCAGTTCCCGGACATGGGCGTCGTAGTTGCGGGCGATGGCCACGAACGACGGGGGCCGCGGCACCGGGGCCACCAGCCGGGCGCCGTCCAGGGCGAACCGCCGGGCGCCGCCGGAGGCGGCCCCGTCCAGGGCGTCGGCGGCGGCCTCCCCGAGGGCCAGCAGCTCCACCATCCCGGCCGGTAGCCCGACGGACGGATCGCTGAGGTCGACCACCTCGTCCCCCACCACCATCCCGGTCCGGACCGTCCCCGTCTCGTCGAGCAGGCTCACCAGTCGCACGGAGAAAACGTAGGCCACTCCGGTCCTACACTCGGCCCATGGTCGATCCCGCCCGGGCCGCGTCCGCCCTCCGCGACGCCCCCTTCGACGGACAGGTGGCCCTCGTCACCGGGTCGTCGTCGGGGATCGGGGCGGCCACCGCCCGCCGGCTCTCCTCGCTGGGCGCCACCGTGGCCATCAACTCCTCGACGTCGGTGGCGGCCGGCGAGGCCCTGGCCGCCGAGCTCCCCGGGGCCAGCTACGTCCGGGCCGACGTGGCCGACGAGGACCAGGCCGGGCGGCTGATCCGTGAGGTGGCCGACCGCCACGGGCGCCTCGACCTGCTGGTCAACAACGCCGGGACCACCCAGGTCATCCCGCACGGGGACCTGGAAGCCGCCGCCCCCGACGTCTGGCGGCGGATCTTCGACGTCAACGTCATCGGCACCTGGCAGGTCACGGTGGCCGCCGTCGACCACCTGCGGGCGTCGGGCCGGGGCCAGGTGGTGATCGTCTCCTCCCTGGCCGGCGAGCGGCCCACCGGGAGCTCCATCCCCTACGCCTGCTCCAAGGCCGCCCTCAGCCACATGACCCGGCTGCTGGCCAACACGCTGGCCCCCGACATCCGGGTCAACGCGGTGGCGCCGGGCCTGGTCGACACGCCGTGGACGGCGGACTGGGCGACGGTGCGCGAGTTCGTCAAGGCCCAGGCCCCCCTGCAGCGGACCGCCACCCCCGAGGACGTGGCCGAGGCCATCGTCGGCCTGGCCCGGTCGACCTACGTCACCGGCCAGGTGCTCCTGGTGGACGGCGGCCTGTCCCTCCGGTGAGGGGCGGCGGACCCGGCGGCCGAGACCCGGGGCTCAGAGCAGCGGACCCGACCCGTCCCGGCCCCGGCTCATCGGGGACTCCTGCCAGTGCCGGCGCTCCAGCCGCCAGATCCCGTGGGGCTCGGCCGGATACGAGGACAGCACCCGGTCCTCGGTCCGGGTGAGGCCAAGTCGACGGGCCACCGCCTGGGACCGGTGGTTGTCGGGGAGGATCACGCTGAAGACCTCGGCCTCCCCCATGACGTCGAAGGCGTAGGCCAGCGAGGCCGCCCCGGCTTCGGTGGCGTAGCCCCGGCCCCAGACCTCGGGGCGCAGCGCCCATCCCACCTCGAGGCCGGGCCAGTCGTCCACCTCGGGACGGTGCAGGCCGGCCCGGCCCACGAAGCGTCCAGTGGCCCGCTCCTCCACGGCGAAATGCCCGGAGCCCCGGAGCTCCCACTGGCCTCGCCACTGGGCCATCCCCGACCAGGCCTCGCGACCGGAGAAGGACTCGGGCAGCCGGAGGGAGCGGCGGACCTCGGGCGTGGTGAGCAGATCGGTGTACGCGTCGAGATCCGTCTCCTCGAAGGGACGCAGGATCAGGCGCTCGGTCAGCAGGGTGGGGCACGCGGTCATGGCGTGCAGTCAAGCACCACCGGAACGGGGCGGTCAGTCGAGCGTGGTGTGGACGCCCAACGAGCCGAAGAGCGTCCGGGTGACCGGAGTCCGGTCGGCGATCTCGCCCAGGCGATGCTTCTGCTCGGGCGAGAGGTCGCCCGACACGGTAACGGTGCGTTCGATGCGTTCCACCTTGGTGGCTCCGTCTCCGGTGCGAAACAAGCGGGCCCGGACCTTGACCTCGCCCAGGGCCCAGCCCTTCCGGTTGGCGTACATCCGCAGGGTGGCCGCGGTGCACTGCACCAGTCCGGCCAGCACCAGCTGGTAGGGATTCGGCCCCTCGTCGTCCCCGCCAACCTCGGGTCCCTCGTCGGCCACGAAGTGGTGGCGGCCGGCCCGGATGTCCCCGCGATAGCCGGCGCTGCTGGTCACCGACACCATGGCGATCGGGTGCTCGCCCTCGATGGGGGCGGCCTTCGGCACACTGACCATGACGACTTCGTAGCACCGAAACCGGTCCGCCGTGAGGCGGTTATGAGCATCCAGGCCTGGCCCGTCACCGTAAAAAGGGCGGAAAGTGCCTTTCCCCAGGAGTCCGGCCGTGTGAGAGTGGGTAGGTGGGAACCGTGACCCGCCTCGACGCACGGATCGACCAACCGAGCGCGGCATCGACCGGTCGGCGACCACCGGTCGTCAGCACCGACGCCTGGATCGCGATGGCGGCGATCCTCGCCCCGATCGCCGTGGCCGTCGCGCTGATTCCCTGGCGCACCAGCCTGGACACCGCGGACAACGCCCTCGTGTTGGTGGTGGTCATCGTGGCGATCGCCAGCACCGGGCGCCGGGTCGCCGCGCTGCTCTCGGCCTTGGTGGCCGCCCTGTCCTTCGACTTCTTCCTGACCCGTCCCTACTACTCGTTCCGGATCACCCGGCAGCAGGACCTCATCACCGAGCTGCTGCTCCTCGTGGTCGGGATGGCCGTCGGCGAGCTCGCCGCCCGCGGCAGGATCCACCGGAGGCAGGCTGCCGAGAGCCAGGAGACCGTCGCCCTGTTGCACTCGGTGACCGAACTGGTGGCCACCGGCCAGGAGCCCCAGCACGTGATCCGCGCCGCCCGGACCGAGCTCGGGCAGCTGTTGGAGTTGCGTGACACCTCCTTCACCCGGCGGGACCCGGGCCGGGCCATGGCCCGCATCACCCCGCGAGGCGAGCTGACCGTGGCCGGCCGGACGTGGGCGACCGAGGACCTCGGGCTCCCGACCAGTCGGGTCGACCTCCCCGTCCGCGCCCAGGGCTGGTTGCTCGGCCACTTCCTCCTCACCCCCACCCGGGGTCGGCCGGTGACTCGTGAACACCTGTTGGCCGCGGTGGCCATCGCCGACCTGGTCGGAGCGGTGCTCCTGGCCGACGACTCGGGGTCGGGTCCCGAGGACCGGACCGACGAGCCAGCAAGCTCCGACGGAGAAGGCGCCGGGGCCCGGCGTGGCTGATGTCCTCTCCAGCGCCGGCACGTTGCCGGCCCGGTCCGGCCGAATCCGACCGTAATCTCAGAACTTCAGCAGGCCGCCCCCGTGAAGCGTCCACGTCGACAGCGATTGCGCCCTGCCGTCAGTCGGAAAGTCAGACGGTCGGCGCTCTTGGCGGGCGTAGTGACGTGGGCCGCGGTGGTGTGCCTCACCGGCTGTGCTGGTGGGTCCTCTGCTACCGCACCGACGATTGCGTCGTCCGACCGCTCCGGATCGACCACCAATGGGCCCGTCGATCCGTCCGGCCGCGTGCTGAACGCCTATCGGGCCATGTGGGCCGACCTGGTATCCACCGCCCGCACGTCGAATTTCCAATCGTCCCGCCTGCCCCTGCACACCACCGGTGAGGCGCTCACCCTCTTCGTCCAGGGCCTGGCCCGGGACCAGCTGCACGGCATCGTGACCAGGGGCACACCAGAACTCCATCCGATGGTCACCTCGCTCTCACCAGAACCGGACCCGTCTCGCGCCA
>DATCBL010000047.1:0-10570 GCA_036511875.1 Acidimicrobiales bacterium | reverse complement strand
CACCGGCCAGCCGAACTCGTTCCCGAAGGCGGTCACCTCGTCCGGGGACCCCAGCACCTCGGAGCGCCCCGGGACGCCCGAGACGCCGGCCTTCTCGGCGGCCAGGCGCGAGCTGATCTTGTCGCCCATGACCTCGATGGCCTCGGGCGGCGGACCGATGAAGGTGACCCCGCGGTCGGTGATGGCCCGGGCGAAGTCGGTGTTCTCGGAGAAGAACCCGTAGCCCGGGTGCACGGCATCGGCCCCGCTGGTCTCCACGATCCCGAGGATGGCCTCGGTGTTCAGGTAGCTCTCGGCGGCGGTCTGGCCCCCGAGGGCGTAGGCCTCGTCGGCCAATCGGACGTGGAGCGCCTCCCGGTCGAGCTCCGAGTAGACGGCCACCGTGGCCACTCCCAGCTCGCGGCAGGTCCGGATGACCCGGACGGCGATCTCCCCCCGGTTGGCGATGAGAACCTTCTTCAGCACGCTGCGCCTTTCGAATCGGATGGGCGTGGGACGGTGGCCCCACCGTCCCGAAACGTCCACACTGTCACGGCCCGTAGGGTGTGTGCCATGCCGGGCGCTCGTTTCACCGACATCCGGCGCTTCGACACCATCGATTCCACCAACCGGTACCTGCTTGACCAGGCCAGGGCCGGGGCCCCGGACGGGGTGGTGGCCGTGGCCGATCACCAGACCGCCGGTCGGGGCCGTCTGGGCCGCCGGTGGGAGGCACCGGCCGGCGCCAATCTGTTGGTGTCGGTCCTGCTCCGCCCGGAGCTCCCCGCCCCCCTCCGCCATCTGGCCCCCGCCGTGGTGGCCCTGGCCGCCGCCGAGGCCGCCGAGAACGTGGCCGGACTGGCCCTGGGCATCAAATGGCCCAACGACCTGCTGGCTTCGGACGGTCGCAAGGTGGCCGGAGTGCTGGCCGAGGGAGACCTGGCCGCCGGGGAGGGGGAGTCCGGGACCGCCGTCGGGGTGCCGCCGGCCGTGGTGGTCGGCATCGGGATCAACGTGAACTGGCCGGCCGAGGACGGGGACCTCCCCGTGGACCTGGTCGGGGCGGCCACCTCCCTCCGCCAGCAGGCCGGACACCCGGTGGACGGCGGGGAGGTCCTCGACGCCCTCCTCACCGCCCTCGAGCCCCGACTGTCCGATCTGGGGACGGTCCCGGGCCGCGCCCGGCAGGCCGAGGACCTGCGGCGACGCTGCACCACCCTCGGGTCGCCGGTCCGCGTCGAGCTGGCCGGTTCGGGGTTCGAGGGGATGGCCGTGGACGTGACCGCCGAGGGCCACCTGGTGGTGGACACCGGCGAGGAATTGCGGACCGTGGTGGCCGGAGACGTGGTCCATGTCCGCCCCTCGACCTGAGGTCCGTCCGCCACCGGGGTCCGCGGCCCCTCGCAGGTCGCCCGCCCCCCACGGCTAGCATTCCCCCATCATGCGACTACTTGTGACCGGGGGAGCCGGCTTCATCGGCTCGAATTTCGTGCGGTACTGGGTGCAGCATCACCCCGACGACGTGGTGGTGGCCTACGACGTCCTGACCTATGCCGGGAACCGGCCCAACCTGGCCGACCTGGAGGACCGCATCGTCTTCGTGCAGGGGGACATCGGTGATCTGGAGGTGGTGGCCAAGACCTTGGCCGAGCACGAGATCGACGTGATCGTGAACTTCGCCGCCGAGTCGCACAACAGCCTGGCCATCCTGGACCCGTCCCGGTTCTTCCGGACCAACGTGCTCGGCACCCAGACCCTGGCCGAGGCGGCCCGCCGGCACGGGGTGACCCGGTTCCACCACATCTCGACCTGCGAGGTCTACGGGGACCTGCCGCTCGACTCGGACGAGGTGTTCACCGAGGAGACCCCCTATCGGCCCCGGACGCCCTACAACGCCTCCAAGGCCGGGGCCGACCATGCCGTCCGGGCCTATGTGGAGACGTTCGCCCTCCCGGCCACCATCACCAACTGCTGCAACAACTACGGGCCGTACCAGTTCCCCGAGAAGGTGATCCCCCTGTTCACGGCCAAGGCCCTCGACGACCTGCCCCTGCCCCTGTACGCCTCCACCCAGAACCGCCGGGAGTGGCTGCACGTGGAGGACCACTGCCGGGCCATCGAGCTGGTCCTCCAGCACGGCATGGTGGGCGAGACCTACAACGTGGGCAGCGGGGTGGAGGCCAGCATCGAGGAGATCGCCGACGCCATCCTGGCTGCCGCCGGGAAGCCGCAGAGCCTCAAGGAGATCGTCCCGGACCGACCGAGCCACGACCGCCGGTACCTCCTCGACTCGTCCAAGATCCGACGGGAGCTGGGCTGGGAGCCCACCGTGCCCTTCGACGCCGGCCTGGCCGACACCGTGGCCTGGTACACCGGCCATCGGAGCTGGTGGGAGCCCCTACGCGACCGGGCTCCGGTCGTCGAGGGGGCCTGGGCGGCCGACCCGCCCCCGGGACCGTCCCCGAGGTCGTGAACCGACCGGTACGGGTCCTGCTCACCGGGGGGGACGGCCAGCTCGGGCGGGACCTCCGGGACGTGCTGTCCGGGGGCGTCCCCGACGGGGGGAGGGCGGCGGCGGAGGCCGGGCCGACCGGGATCCTCCCCAAGGTCGACGAGGGCGCCTTCGACGTGCTCTCCACCGACATCGACACCATGGACGTGGTCGACCGGACCGCGGTCCGGTCGATCGTGGACTCGTTCCGGCCGGACATCGTGCTCCACGGGGGGGCCTACACCGCGGTGGACGCCTGCGAGGCCGATCCCGACACCGCCTTCGCCGTCAACGCCCTCGGCACCCGGAACGTGGCCGAGGCGGCCCGGTCCGTCGACGCCCACCTGGTCTATGTCTCCACCGACTACGTCTTCGACGGCACCCTCACCCGACCCTATGTGGAGTGGGACCGGCCCGACCCGCGCTCGGTCTACGGGCTGAGCAAGCTGGGCGGGGAGCTGGAGGTCCGGGCGGTGGCCGGCCCGTCCGCCACCATCGTGCGCACGGCCTGGGTGAGTGGTGCCCACGGGGCGAACATGGTCAAGACGGTGCTCCGCCTGGCCCGGTCCGACCCCGGCGGGGCCCTCCGCTTCGTGGACGACCAGCACGGCTGCCCCACCTTCACGGCCGATCTGGCCACGGCCCTGGTCCGCCTGGCCCTGGACCGGAGGCCGGGGACCTTCCACGTGACCAACCAGGGGGAGACCTCGTGGTTCGGATTCGCCCGGGCCACCCTGACCGCGGCCGGGCTCGACCCCCAACGGGTGGAGCCCATCGCCACCTCCGACCTCGACCCGCCCCGCCCGGCGCCCCGCCCGGCGAACTCCAGGCTCGACAATGCCGCCCTGCGCCTGTCCGGACTGCCGCTGTTGCCGGCGTGGACCGACGCCCTCGAACGCCTGGTGGCGGCGCTGCCGTCCGACGGATCGCGCTGAGCCCGCCCGGGAAATGACGCCTTCCGGACATGCTCGCTGTCTTTTTGTCACCCGGCCGCGGCCGCCCGGCTCGGACCCGGTCCACGCCCGCGGTGGCGCATGGCCGAGGTCGGGGCAGGCGAGAATGACCGCCATGGGCGGACCGGGGACCGTGGGCCAAAACCCGGGGGACGAACACCCGGTGAGGCCGAGACGGAGGGCGCCATGTCGATGATCCCCGGCGTGTTCGGTGGCTCCGGCCACCCGTCCGGCGGACGGCCGTCGTCGGAGGGTCCGGCTCCGGTCGCCGCCCAGTTCGGTCGGGGCGGGGCCGCGGTGCGGGTGCTCCCCCACGGGAAGGGACGCACGGTGGCGGTGATCGGCGTGGGCTACGTGGGCCTGCCCACCGCGGCCACCTTGGCCTACCTCGGCCACCGAGTGACCTGTGGCGACGCCGACCCGGCCAAGGTGGCGATGCTCCAGGGGGGCCGGGTACCGATCGTGGAGGACCACCTCGAGGACCTGGTGCGCGAGGGGCAGGCCGCCGGCCGACTTCGGTTCGTCGTGGGTGCCGCCGCCGCCGTCGAGGGGGCCGACTTCGTGTTCCTCTGTGTCCCCACTCCCCAGGGCGACGACGGATCAGCCGACCTCTCCTACGTCGAGGCCGTGGCCGAGGAGATCGGCCCCCTGCTCCTGCCCGGGACGATCATCGTCAACAAGTCGACGGTGCCGGTCGGCTCGACCCTGGTGGTCGAGCGGGTCCTGGGCCGGTCCGACGTGACCGTGGTGTCCAATCCGGAGTTCCTGCGGGAGGGCACCGCCGTCCCGGACAGCCTCCACCCCGAGCGGATCGTGGTGGGGGCGGACGACCAGGCCGCCGCGGCCAAGGTGGGCGACCTGTTCTCGGGGACCCATGCGCCCCTGCTGATCACCGACGCCGCCACGGCCGAGACCATCAAGTACGCCTCGAACGCCTTTCTGGCCACCAAACTCAGCTTCGTCAACGCCGTGGCCGGCCTGTGCGAGGCGGTGGGAGCCGACGTCCGTGACGTCATCCTCGGGCTCGGGTACGACAAGCGGATCGGCTTCGAGTACCTGCGACCCGGTCCGGGCTGGGGCGGGAGCTGCCTGCCCAAGGACACCCGGGCGCTGGTGCACATCGCCGATCAGGCCGGGTACGACTTCTCGTTCCTGAAGGGCGCCATCGCCACCAACGACGAGCAGTTCGAGCGGGTGGTGGGCAAGGTGCGCGCCGCGGTGGGCGGCGAGCTCGAGGGCGCGGTGGTGGCCGCCTGGGGCCTGACCTTCAAGGCGGGCACCGACGACCTGCGCAACTCACCAGCCATCGAGGTGGTGCTCCGCCTGGTGGAGGAGGGGGCCATCGTTCAGGCCTTCGATCCCACCGTGGCGGTGCCCGAGGACCAGGACTCGGTGGCCGTCGAGGGGCTCTCGGAGTTCGCCGAGGACGCCGACGCCCTCGGGTCGACCAAGCTGGTCCGCGCCTTCCCCACCGTCTTCGCCGCCTGTGCGGGCGCGGCCGCCGTCGTGGTCCTCACCGAGTGGGACGAGTTCCGCTGGGTCGACTTCACCCGGGTGCGAGATCTCATGGCCACCCCGGTGGTGGTGGATGCCCGAAACCTGCTCGATCCGGCTCAGCTGCGCCGGATCGGGTTCGAGTACACGGGGATCGGCCGGCGGTGACCCGCCGGTGACGGGTCGACTGGTGGTACTGGGTGGTGGGGGATTCCTCGGGTCCCACCTCTGTGACCAGCTCCTGGCCCGGGGCGACGAGGTGGTCTGCGTCGACGACTTCTCGACCAGCCGCCGGTCCAACGTGGCCCACCTCCGCGACCATCGGGACTTCAGACTGGTCGAGGCGGACGTCTCGACGTCGATCCCGGTCGAGGGACCGGTGGGCGGGGTGTTCAACCTGGCCAGTCCGGCCTCCCCCCCCGAGTACCTGGCCCGGCCGCTGGAGACCCTGGCCGTGGGGAGCGAGGGCACCCGGAACGGCCTCGAACTGGCCCGTCGCCACGGGGTCCGGTTCCTGATGGCCTCGACCAGTGAGGTGTACGGGGATCCCGAGGTCCACCCCCAGCCCGAGTCCTACTGGGGCCACGTCAACTCCGTCGGTCCCCGCAGCGTCTACGACGAGGCCAAGCGGTTCGCCGAGGCGCTGTGCATGGCCCATCACCGGTCGCTGGGCACCGACGTCACCATCGCCCGGATCTTCAACACCTACGGGCCGCGGCTCCGGCCGGCCGACGGTCGGCTGGTCTCCAACTTCCTCGTCCAGGCGCTCCGGGGCGAGCCGCTGACCGTGTTCGGGGACGGGAGCCAGACCCGAAGCCTGTGCTACGTGGACGACGAGATCCGGGGGCTGATCGCCCTGTTCGACTCGGACCTCACCGGACCCGTCAACATCGGCAACCCCGATGAGTACACCGTCCTGGAGCTGGCCCACACCGTGCTCGAGCTCCTCGGCTCCAGCTCGCCGATCGTCCACCTGCCGCTGCCGGTCGACGACCCCAGCCGCCGCCGTCCTGACATCACGCTGGCCCGGACGGCCCTCGGCTGGGAACCCACCACCGGTCTGGGCGAGGGCCTGGCCCTCACCGCAGCGGCGGTGGCCGACGAGATTGGGGTTCTCCGGTCTCCACCGCCTACCATCGGTCGGGTGCCCGGGCACGACCACGGGGTCAAGGCCGAGCGGGGCGCCGGCGGCGTTGCCGACGACGGGGAACCCGATGCCCGGGGCTGACCGCTCACTCCCCCGGAGCGCCGACCGAGGAGGCCAGGCTGATGGGTGAAGACGGCGGCAGAGGACCGGACGGCGGCGCGACCGACCACCACCAGTTCAGCCTGCTCTCGGTCATCGTGCCGGTGTTCAACGAGCGCTCGACCGTGGCCGAGGTCATCCGTCGCATTCGGGCCGCGGACATCAAGGTCGAGCTCGAGGTGATCGTGGTGGACGACGGCTCGTCCGACGGCACCGACAAGGTGCTGGCGGCGATGGGCGACTCGACCATCCGGGTGATCGACCACGCCTCCAACCGGGGCAAGGGGGCGGCCATCCGCACCGGACTGGCCGCAGCCCGCGGCGACCTGGTGCTGATCCAGGACGCCGACCTCGAGTACGACCCGGCCGACTGGCCCAGGCTCCTCGACCCCATCCTGAGGGGCAAGGCCCAGGTGGTCTACGGCAGCCGATTCACCGGTGAGCGCAAGAACATGCTGCCTCTCCACTGGATCGGCAACCGGTTCCTGTCCCTGGTGACCAACCTCTTGTACTCGTCGACCCTCTCCGACATGGAGACCTGCTACAAGCTCTTCGACCGGAGAGTGCTGGAGGGCATCACCATCCAGTCGGACCGATTCGACTTCGAGCCGGAGATCACCGCCAAGGTCCTCCGTCGCGGCTACCGGATCTACGAGGTACCGATCTCGTACGCCGGACGGGAGCCCGACGAGGGCAAGAAGATCACGTGGCGGGACGGCTTCGGGGCCTTGAAGGCGTTGGTCAAGTTCCGGTTCACCCGCCTCGACTCGTGAGGGGCGCGCCGGGGAGCGCACAGCGGTGACCGACGGATCGGGGGAGGCCGGGAAGAGCGCGGCCGTGGTGATCGTCAACTACGAGTCCGGGCCGGCCCTGCTCCGGTGCGTCGAGGACTGGCGGTCGGACGGCGCCACCGAGGTGGTGATCGTGGACAACGGCTCGGGTGACGGCTCCGTCGATGGGGTCCGGGGCCGGTACCCCGACGTCGAGATCGTCGTCCCGGGTCAGAACCTGGGCTACGGTGCCGCGGCCAACCGCGGGGTGGCGGCCACCGACACCCCCACCGTGCTGGTCTGCAACCCCGACCTCGAGGTCGGGCCGGGGACCCTGGCCACCCTGGACCGGGCGCTGGTCGACCACCCTCGGTGGGCCCTGGTCGGGCCGTTGATCCGGACCTCGGCCGGGGACCGCTACCCCTCGGCCCGCCGCTTCCCCTCCCTGATCGACGCCGGCGGCCACGCCCTCTTGGGCATCTTTGCCCCCGACAACCGGTTCACCCGTTCGTACCAGCACCACGAGCTCGACACGGTCAAGGACCCGGTGGAGGTGGACTGGGTCTCGGGGGCCTGCTTCCTGGTCCGCCGTTCCGCCTTCGAGCAGGTCGGTGGGTTCGACGAGGCCTACTTCATGTACGGCGAGGAGGTGGACCTGTGTTGGCGCCTGGCTCAGGCCGGATGGTCGGCGGGGTACGTGCCCGCCGCCCAGGTCACCCACCGCCAGGGGGTCTCGACCGACCACCACCCCTACCGGATGATCCTCGAGCACCACCGGTCCCTCCTCCGGTTCGCCGCCCGGTCGTCCCGGGGCTGGCGGAGGGCCCTGCTGCCCCTGGTCGCCGTCGGGATCGGGATCCGGGCCGGCCTGGCCTCCCTGGCCCGGTTCACCGGACGGTAACCTGCGTCCTGAGCGCACCACGGCAGGCTGTAGGGTTTCCTCCGATCATGGCGAGCAACTCGACGGGCAAGGGCAACTCGACGGGCCGGTGGGTGGAGCGGGCCGCCACCACCGGCGGCGGGCGCACCTATCGCGGCCAGATGCCGGTCAACTGGTACGCCAGCCTGGCCGTCATCTGCATCGTGGGCCTGCTGCTGATCGGGTTCAGCCGATACCAGCGGACCCACCAGACCGCCTCGTCGGCCGGTCCCCCGACCACCTCGCAGCAGTGGTTCGCCGCACTGGGCATCGACGTCTGCGGCACCATGCAGCCCAACCTGCCGGCCAGCACCAACACGGCCAAGACCGGTCTCACCGCCAACGGCAACGGCGTGGTGACGATCCAGCCGAAGAACAGCTCGGAGTCGGGGAAGAACGCCACCTTGGGCAAGTTCGTCCAGGAGTACAAGGGCCTCGGCCTCAGCTCCTCCACCTTGCAGTATCCGGGCAAGCAGGTCTGGTCCAACGGCGACGTGTGCCCCAAGGGCACCCCCGACGCCGGGAAGCCCGGTGTCGTCATCGTGGACAGCTGGTCGAGCTTCACCGCCAAGACCGGGACCGAGACCAGCGGGCCCCCCCAAGACCTGTTGTTCCAGAACGGCCAGCTGATCACCATGGCCTTCGTTCCGGCCACGGCCACGGTGCCCAAGCCTCCGGCCCAGGTCATCACGTCCCTGATCACCGCGGCCACCGGGTCGACGACCCCGACCACCCTGCCCACCACGGCCACCACCGCGCCCACCACCGCCACCACGGCACCCACCACCGCGACCACCGCGCCGGCCAAGTGAGAGCGGTCGTCCTGGTGGGCGGCGAGGGCACCCGCCTGAGGCCCCTGACCCTGACCACCCCGAAGCAGATGCTCCCCATCGTCGAGCAGCCCATGATCGAGCGAGTGCTCGGGCATCTGGCCGAGCACGGGGTCGACGACGCCATCCTCTCGCTGGGCTACCGCCCCGACGCCTTCATCAATGCCTACCCGGGCGGCACCATCGCCGGGGTGCGGCTGACCTACGCGGTGGAACCGACCCCCCTCGACACCGCCGGGGCCATTCGCTTCGCCGCCCGGCACGCCGGCATCGACGACACCTTCGTGGTGATCAACGGGGACGTGCTGACCGATGCCAACACGTCGGAACTGATCGCCTTCCACCGCTCCTCGGGGGCCGAGGGCACCATCAGCCTGACCCCGGTGGACGATCCCAGCGCCTTCGGCGTCGTGCCCACCGACGCCCGGGGCCGCGTCGAGGCCTTCATCGAGAAGCCTCCCCGAGACGAGGCGCCCACCAAGATGATCAGCGCTGGCACCTACGTGTTCGAGCCCTCGGTGCTGGACCGGATCCCCGGCGATCGCCGGGTGTCCATCGAGCGGGAGACCTTCCCGGCCCTGGTCGAGGAGGGCCGGCTGTTCGCCCTGGGGTCGGAGGCCTACTGGCTGGACACGGGAACCCCCGACGCCTACCTGCGGGCCCACCGCGACCTCCTGTTGGGCCGGCGCCCGCCCCCGCCGGCACCCTCGGCCGTCCTCGACCGGTCGCTCGGCACCGGGACCTGGCGCATCGGCGAGGTGGACGTGAGGACCGACTCGGTGGCGCGGTCCCTGTTCGGGAGGGGATCGTCGGTGGCGCCGGGGGCGTCGATCGAGGAGTCGGTGATCGGGGCGGGAGCCGTGGTCGAGGAAGGGGCCTCGGTGACCGGCTCCGTGCTCCTTCCCGGCGCCCGGGTGGCGTCCAAGGCCATGGTGGAGGGCTCGGTAGTGGGTCCGGGGGCCATCGTGGGCCAGCGCTGCGTGATCCACGGCCTCTCGGTGATCGGGGCGGGCGCCGTCACCGCCTCGGGCACGGTCATCGACGGCCAACGGGTACCTGCGGGAGTCTGAGCGTGCGCGCGCTGGTCACCGGCGGGGCCGGATTCATCGGTTCCACCCTGGTGGACCGACTGTTGGCCGAAGGGCACACCGTCGACGTACTCGACGACCTGTCCACCGGGTCGCTGGCCAATCTGGCTGACGCCCGGGCCGCGGCCGGCCATCAACTCACGGTGCACCAGATGGACGTCCGCTCGGCCGAGGTGGTCGATCTCCTGGCCCGCCGGCGCCCCGAGGTGGTGTTCCACCTGGCCGCCCAGGCCGATGTGAGGGTGTCGGTGGCCGAGCCGGTCTTCGACGCCGAGGTGAACGTCCTCGGGACCCTCCGGGTCCTCGAGGGGGCCCGGGCGGCCCATGCCGACCGGGTGGTGTTCGCGGCCAGTGGAGGCACCTTGTACGGCGAGCCGGAGGTGTCCGAGCTGCCGCTGAAGGAGTCGCTTCCCCAGCGTCCGCTCTCCCCGTACGGGGTGTCGAAGAAGTCGGCCATCGACTACCTGGTGGCCTACCGGGAGCTGCACTCGCTGGAGTTCTCGGCCCTGGCCCTGGCCAATGTCTACGGCCCCCGACAGGATCCCCACGGCGAGGCCGGCGTGGTGGCGATCTTCGCCGAGCGGCTGCTGACCGGGGCGCCCATCACCATCTTCGGGGACGGAGAGCAGACCCGCGACTTCGTGTACGTCGACGACGTGGTCGACGCCTTCGTACGGGGAGCCACCAAAGGGGGCGGGCTGCTCTGCAATATCGGCACCGGTCGGGAGACCTCGGTCAACGAGCTCTTCGGCGAGATGGCCTCCCAGGCCGGGGTGGACGCGGTGCCCGACTTCCAACCG
>DATCBL010000046.1:0-5493 GCA_036511875.1 Acidimicrobiales bacterium | reverse complement strand
CACCCCGCCCCCGACCACGACCTCGTCGCGGCCGGAACGGACCACCACCACCTCCTCGTCCACCACCACGACCACGGCACCTCCCACCACCACCACCTCGTCCAAGACGCCGTGGGCCCTGATCATCGTCATCGTGGTGCTGGTCCTGGCCATCGGGCTGGTCGTCCTGCTGCTGGCCGCCCGCAAGCGGCGGGGGGTCGAGGCGGCCTGGCGCAAAGCGGTGGTGCCGGCCCTCTCCGACGCCCAGCTGGCCCGGGCCTCGCTCCTGTCCGGCAACGCCGTCTCCGACGACGCCGAGGTCCGGGGGGCGGTGGCCGTCCAGGTGGAGCGGGCCGCGGTGGCCCTGGAGCACACGGTGGCGACGGCCCCGGACGCCGAGGCCGGCGGGATGGCCACCACCGCGGCGTCGGCCCTCCGGGGATTGGCCTTCGCCATCGAGGCCGACCGCCTGCTCCGGCAGGGGACGGCGGCGCCCTCGGGGATGCAGCTGGCCGAGGCCGACGAGGCCCGGCGGGCTCGCAGCAGCGAACTCACCTCGGCCCTGGTCCGGCTGTCCGCCCGGATCGGCTCGGCCCCCGGGTGACCTCGGGGTCCGGGCGTCGTCCGGTCCGGACCGTCCCACCGTCAGGAATTCCCGGCCGGCGGTAGGATGTTCCGGCCATGACCCGCATCGCCGATCTCCTGGCCAAGGGGAGGACCTACTCGTTCGAGTTCTTCCCCCCCAAGTCCGACGCGGAGCAGGCCACCCTGGTCAGGACCCTCCGGGACCTCGAGCAGCTGGGCCCGTCGTTCGTCTCGGTGACCTACCGGGGAGGGGCCGAGTCCCGGAAGCGGACCTTCGATCTGGTCACCGGCATGCTCCGCACCACCACCCTGGTGCCGATGGCCCACCTCATCTGCGTGGCCCACACCCGACTGGAGCTGGCCGACATCCTCGTGTCGTACCGGATGGCCGGCGTCGAGAACCTGATGGCCCTGGGCGGGGACCCCCCGGCCGACCCGGCCGACGGGATCGGCGAGCTCGATCACGCCTCGGAGCTGGTGGAGCTGGCCCACGCCATCGGGGGCTTCTCGGTGGGCGTGGCCGCCCAGCCCGGAGGACACCCCCTCTCGCCCGACCCGGTCTCGGACCGCGACTATCTGGCCGCCAAGCTCTCGGTGGCCGACTTCGCCATCTCCCAATTCTTCTTCGAGGCCTCCGAGTACACCGGCCTGGTCGCCGACCTGGCGGCCCGGGGGGTGGACAAGCCGGTGCTCCCGGGCATCATGCCGGTGACCAGCCTGTCGTCGGTCCCGAGGATGGCCACCATGGGGGCGGCGGTGCCGGAGTGGATGGTCCACCGTCTGGAGGAGGCCGACCGGCGGGGCGGCAACGAGGGGGTCCGGCACGAGGGGGTGGCCGTGGCCACCGAGCTCTGCGAGCAGCTGTTGGACGCCGGGGTGCCCGGGCTGCACTTCTACACGCTCAACCGGTCCAGTGCCACCCGGGAGATCTACGCCGCACTGGGCCTGGCCACGCCCTGAGCCCCCGGCCCGCTCAGCGTGGCCGGAACCCGATGGGCCGTCCGGGGAACCGCTCGATGCGGGCGTCGGGTGCCACCACCTCGTCGGCCAGGCCGTAGGCCACGGCCTCCGGCGCGGTGAGGAATCGGCCGCGGTCGGCATCCCGGCCGATCCGGTCGGCGTCCTGGCCGGTGGCCTCGGCCACCCGACGGCAGAACATGGTCCACTGATCGGCGTGGGCGGCGGCGAGCTGCTCGAGCTGGCGGGCACTCCCTTCCCACTCCACCCGGGGCTCGGTCAGGTGGACCCGGGCGTGGGGAGACAGCGCCCGGTGGGCGCAGACGGCCAGGACTCCGAGCGCCGGGCCGGCCGCCTGTCCGGTGCACCACGCCCGCACCGGCACGCCGAGCAGGTCGACGATGTCCATGAGGGCCAGCGCCGCGCCGGTCGACCCTCCGGCGCAGTCGATCTGCAGGTCGACGGCGCCATCGCCGCTGGCGTCCAGGGTCATGAGGCTGGCGCCGACCTCACCGGCCCGCCGGTCGTCGAGCGGACCAGTGAGGACCACCATCCGGCGTTCGAAGAGCCGCCGGCGGAGCCACTCCTCGGGTCCGAGGGCGGCCGAGCCGCCGTCCGGCTCGGTCGGGAGCCAGTCGGGCCCGATCACCGTGGGGCTCCCTGCTCGGGATCCTCGAGCGACCACTGGAGCCGCCAGCCCAGCGCCGAGGCGTACCGGTCGACCGTCGACATGAGGACGTCGGACGTCCCGGTCTCGAGCCGGGCCACCGCCGACTGGGAGGTGCCCATCCGCGCCGCCACCTGGGTCTGGGACAGTCCGAGCGAGCGTCGCCGCTCGACCAGGTCGTCGCTCAAGGCCCGACGCCGCTCGCTCATCTCCCGGAAACCGGGGAACACCGTTGGGTGCCGTCGCTCGCTCATCTCGCTGTCTCCTGTCCACCGCCGTCCGGCGGCCCTGCCGATGGCCATCCTGTCCTCCCCGGGCGGCGCCATCGAGGCCCCGCCGCGGCCGGGCCCGGTGTCATGATATCTCAAGGATGAGATATCATGAACGATGTACCGGCCGGACGGCCGGCTGAGGATCTGCCGGGAGGACCGTGATGACCCTGTCCCACACACTCGTGCCCACCGTGCTGGAGGAGTCGAGCCGCGGGGAGCGGGCCTTCGACATCTTCTCGCTGCTGCTCCGCGAGCGCATCGTCTTCCTCGGCCAGGAGGTCGACGACCAGGTGGCCAACCTGATCATCTCCCAGATGCTCTACCTCGAGGCCCAGGACCCGGAGAAGGACATCTCGCTCTACATCAACTCGCCGGGCGGGGTGGCCTACGCTGGCATGGCCATCTACGACGTGATCCAGCACGTCCGACCCGACGTGTCGACCATCTGTGTCGGGACGGGGATGTCGGCGGCGGCCATGGTGCTCTGCGGCGGGGCTCCGGGCAAGCGCCTGGCCCTCCCCAACGCCCGGATCATGATCCACCAGGGCAGCGCCGGCACCCGGGGGGCGCCGAGCGACATGGAGATCCAGCTGCGGGAGGTGCTGGCCGTGACCCGGCGGATGGCCGAGATCATCGCCCACCACAGTGGGCGGTCGGTGGACCAGGTGGCGGCGGACATCGACCGCGACTACTTCATGACGCCCGAGGACGCCATGGCCTACGGACTGATCGACGGCATCGTCGAGCCCCGTCGGGGGCTGTCGGCCCCGACCCTCGCCACCGCGGCCGGCTGAGGCGGGGCCACCGGGGCACCGCGGCTGGCGGCGCCGGGTAGGGGTGCCGATAGGCTGCCGGGCATGCCCGATCTCATCACCCAGGGACCCGACGGGGCCCTCCATGTCACCGATACCCCGATCATCCCCTTCATCGAGGGCGACGGCACCGGCGTGGACATCTGGCCGGCGGCCAAGCTGGTCCTCGACGCCGCCGCGGCCAGGTACGGACGCACGGTGGCGTGGAAGGAGGTGCTGGCCGGCCAGAAGGCCTTCGACGAGACGGGCGAGTGGCTCCCCGAGGAGACCATCGAGACGTTCCGCACCCATGTCATCGGGATCAAGGGGCCCCTGACCACTCCCATCGGCGGCGGGATCCGCTCCCTCAACGTGGCCCTCCGCCAGATCCTCGACCTCTACGTGTGCCTGCGGCCGGTGCGCTGGTTCGCCGGGGTGCCCTCCCCGGTGCTCCATCCCGAGCTGGTCGACATAGTCATCTTCCGCGAGAACACCGAGGACATCTACGCCGGCCTCGAGGCCGAGGCCTTCACCCCCGAGGCGGCCCGGCTCTCGGCCTTCCTCCGAGACGAGATGGGGTGGGAGATCCGCGAGGGCTCCGGGATCGGCATCAAGCCCATCTCGGAGTTCGGGTCCAAGCGGTTGATCCGGGCGTCCATCCGGTACGCGCTGGCCCACGGCCGGACCAGCGTGAACATGGTCCACAAGGGCAACATCCAGAAGTTCACCGAGGGGGCCTTCCGGAACTGGGGCTACGAGCTGGTCCGGGAGGAGTTCGCCGACGTGGCGGTGGGGTGGGACGACTGCGACGGCGAGCCTGGCGACAAGCTGCTGGTCAAGGACAGTATCGCCGACATCACCCTCCAGCAGGTCCTGACCCGGCCGGCCGAGTTCGACGTCATCGCCACCACCAACCTCAACGGCGACTACCTGTCCGACGCCCTGGCCGCCCAGGTCGGCGGCATCGGCATCGCCCCGGGCGGCAACATCAACTACGTGACCGGACACGGGATCTTCGAGGCCACCCACGGGACCGCCCCCAAGTACGCCGGGATGGACAAGGTCAACCCGGGCTCTGTGCTGCTGTCCGGCGTGATGATGTACGAGCACCTGGGCTGGACCGACGCGGCCGCCGACATCGTGGCCGCCCTCGAGGCCACCATCGCCGACAAGGTGGTCACCTACGACTTCGCCCGGCTGATGGACGGGGCCACCGAGGTCAAGTGCTCGGAGTTCGCCTCGGCCATCGTGGACCGTATGTAGGAGCGGCGCCGGGACCGCGGGCCGCGTCCCGGTCGGGTGTCGGCAGGTTCGCCCCGCCGAACCGGCCCGATTAGCCTCGGCCCCATGCCAGCCAAACCTCCCGTTCACGTCACCGTCACCGGGGCCGCAGGCCAGATCGGCTACGCCCTCGTCTTCCGCATCGCCTCGGGCCAGCTGCTCGGCCCGGACCAGCCGGTGGTCCTTCGCCTGCTCGAGATCGAGCCGGGGATGAAGGCGCTCGAGGGCGTGGTCATGGAGATCGACGACTGTGCCTTCCCCCTGGTCAGTGACATCGTCACCACCACCGATCTGGCCACCGCCTTCGACGGCAGCTCCTGGGCGCTGTTGGTCGGATCGGTGCCCCGCAAGGCCGGGATGGAACGGGGTGACCTGCTCACCGTCAACGGGGGGATCTTCGGCCCCCAGGGCCAGGCCATCGCCGGCAACGCCGCCACCGACGTGCGGGTGCTGGTGGTGGGTAACCCCTGCAACACCAACTGCCTGATCGCCCGGTCCAACGCCCCCGAGGTCCCCGCCGACCGGTGGTTCGCCATGACCCGTCTCGACGAGAACCGGGCCAAGAGCCAGCTGGCCCGCAAGGCCGGGGTTGCGGTGTCCTCGGTCAGCAACCTGGCCGTCTGGGGCAACCACTCGGCCACCCAGTTCCCGGACTACGCCCACGCCCTGATCGACGGCAAGCCGGCCGCCGAGCTGATCGACGACACGCCCTGGCTCCAAGGGGACTTCCTCACCACCGTGCAGAAGCGGGGCGCGGCCGTTATCGACGCCCGGGGCCTCTCGTCGGCGGCGTCGGCGGCCAACGCCGCCATCGACTCGGTCAACAGCATCCGCCACGCCACCCCGGGAGACGACTTCACCTCGCTGGCCGTGGTGTCCAGCGGCGAGTACGGCGTGCCCCAGGGTCTCCAGTTCGGGTTCCCGGTGCGGACCAACGGCAACGGCGGCTGGACCGTCGTCG
>DATCBL010000045.1:0-2938 GCA_036511875.1 Acidimicrobiales bacterium | reverse complement strand
GGGACCGTCGGGTCCCCGGCCCGGTCCCCGGCGCTGGCCGGCGAGCCGGCCGGCCCCGGCACCCAGGTAGGACTGCCGGCGGAGAACCGGTCAGTGGCCGGACCGTCAACCGACCAGAGGAGATGTCCAACATGAACGAAGCGGTGATCGTCTCGACGGCGCGCAGTCCGATCGGGACCGCCTTCAAGGGGTCGCTGGTCGACGCGGACGCCTTCGCTCTCGGCACCCGCGTCGTCGCCGAGTCGGTCCGGAGGGCGGGCATCGACCCGGAGCTGGTCGACGATGTCGTGCTGGGGGAGAGCCTGTACGGCGGCGGCGACATCGCCCGTTACTCGGCCATCGAAGCGGGCCTAGTCCATGCCCCCGGCGTGGCCAACAACCGGCACTGCGCCTCCTCCCTGGCTGCGGTCCAGAGCGCGGCGGCGTCGATCCGCGCCGGCATGGACCGGGCAGTTGTCGCCGGCGGGACCTACTCCCAGTCCACCTCGCCGCGCTCGACCCGGCGAGTCCCCGGCACCGACGACTGGACGGACTGGATGTCACCCAGCCACCGGGACACTCCCGACGCCCCCAACATGGACATGTCCATCACCGTCGGCTGGAACGCCGCCGTCACCGCCGGAGTCACCCGCCAGGAGATGGACGCCTGGGCCCTGCGATCGCACCAACGGGCCGTGTCCGCCATCGACGCCGGGAGCTTCGAGGACGAGATCGTTCCCATCGACGTGACCCGGCGGGACGGCACCACGTTCACCTTCGCGGTGGACGAGCATCCGAGGCGGGACACCAGCCTGGAGAAGTTGGCCTCGCTCAAGCCGTTGCATCCCGAGATCGAGGGGTTCAGCATCACCGCGGGCAACGCCGGCGGGGTCAACGACGGGGCGGCGGCCATGGTCCTGGTCGACCAGGTCCTGGGCCAGGAGCTGGACCTCGAGCCGCTGGCCGTGGTCAGGGCCTGGGCCTCGGCCGGGGTCCCCCCGGCGGAGACCGGGCTGGCCCCCACCATCGCCATCCCCAAGGCCCTCGGGCGCGCCGGCCTGGGGGTGGACGGGGTGGCCCTCTGGGAGATCAACGAGGCGTTCGCCTCGATGTGCGTGGCCACCACCAGGATCCTGGGGATCGACGACTCCATCGTCAACGTCCTCGGCAGCGGGTGCAGCCTCGGCCATCCCATCGCCACGACCGGAGCCCGCATGGTGATCTCCCTGGTCCACGAGCTCCGGAGACGGGGCGGGGGGACCGGGGTGGCGGCCATGTGCGCCGGCGGGGGGATGTCGACGGCGCTAGTGCTCGAGGTGCCCGCCCCCTGACCGGGCTCCCTCCCACCGGCAGGGGTCACCCCCGGGGTCGAAAGGAATGTGTGGCATGCGCATCGGCTTGATGATCGGACCGGAGCGGGGCCGCTACCGGACCAAGGTGGAGCGGCTCCAGGCCGACGCCCGCTGGGCCGAGGAGGCCGGTCTGGCGACGGTCTGGATCCCCCAGATCCCCGACGAGTTCGACGCTCTCACCGCCGCCACCGTGGTCGGCGCCGCCACCGGCCGGATCGAGATCGGCACGGCCGTGCTCCCGGTTCAGCCGCGGCATCCCATCGCCCTGGCCCAGCACATCCTTTCGGTGCAGGCCGTCTGTGCGGGCCGCTTGGCCGTCGGCCTGGGCGTCTCGCACCATTGGGTCATCGACGAGATGCTCGGTCTGCCCTACGAGCACCCGGTGGCCACCATGCGCGCCTACCTCGATGTGCTCGACCAGGCCCTCGGGGGTCCGGGCCCGGTCGACGTCGAGAACGAGCGGTTCCGGGTCCACAACCCGCTGGACATCACCGATCTCGAGCCCACACCGGTCCTGCTGGCCGCCCTGGGTCCGCTCATGCTCCAGCTGTGCGGCGAACGGACCGACGGGACCATCCTGTGGATGGCCGACGAACGGGCGATCGGCTCATACGTGGTGCCCCGGCTGATCCGCTCCTCCGAGTCGGCCGGCCGGCCGGCACCACGCGTGGTGGCCGGCGTACCGGTCTGTCTGTGCGGCGACGACGAGATCGATATCGCCGTGGCCCGCACCAACCGGATCCTGGCCGAGGCCGAGGTCTCGCCGAACTACCAACGGCTACTCGAGCAAGGCGACGCCCGGAGTGTGGGTGACATCCTGGTGGCGGGGAGCGAGTCGACGATCCGCAAGCGGCTGCAGGGCTTCGCCGACGCCGGGGTGACCGATCTGTCCGTCCGGGTGGTGCCGATCGGCGAGGGCCGCGACGAGCTCATCCGCTCGTCTCAGCGGACCCGGGCGCTGCTGGCGTCACTGGCTTCGTCGTGGTGAGTCGCCGCCGCGACGGGCCCCGATGCCCGGCCGGCAGGTCAGAGGGGAGGCAGGGGTGGGAGCCGTCGGGTGGCCAGCAGTTCACGGCCCAGGTCGGCGGTCAACGCCCGGGCCGAGCCGAACAGCTCGTCGAGCACGAGGACGCGCCGCACGTAGAGGTGAAGGTCGTGTTCGGCCGTGAACCCGATGCCGGCCAGCACCTGCTGGCAGTGACGGGTGGCGATCTGGGCGCTGCGCCCGGCCAGAGCCTTGGCCGTGGCCGCGGCCTGGGGGGATCCCTCGTCCCAGGCTGAGACCAGGGCGGCGTCCGCCGACTCGATGGCCACCAGCGTGTCAGCCAGCCGATGGCGAACCGCCTGGAAGCTGGCGATGGGCCGGCCGAATTGGACCCGCTCGAGCGCATGCCGTCGGGCCAGCTCCAGCAGGGCCCGAGAGGCGCCGACCAGTTCATGGCCGGTAGCCAGCCGGGCCAGGGCGATCGCTCGTGGCCACTGACCCGAGGCCAGGTCGTACTCGGCGGTGACGGGGAGGCGGTCGCCGGACACCTCGACCAGGCCGAGACGGGGATCCACGCCGTGCACCAATCGAAGGGTGAGGTCAGCGGTCTTTACCTCGAGGG
>DATCBL010000044.1:0-2938 GCA_036511875.1 Acidimicrobiales bacterium | reverse complement strand
CTCGGCGGGTTGCTCGGGCGGGGCGGCCACCACGCCGACCACCCGGGCCCCTCAGCCGGCCGGGGCCGCCCCATCGCCGATCTCGGTGATGGTGTGTGCCCACGAGGCCATCAAGGAGATCGACTCGGCGCTGGGAGAGAGCGCCGCGGTGTCGGACCGGTCCTGGGTCGACCATCGCTACTCCTGTCACTACGGCTACCCCGGTGGCTCGATGGCGCTGTCGGTGAAGGAGTTGTCGAGCTGGGCCGAGACCAAGGCGTACTTCGCGTCCATCGCCGTCACCTCGGGGAAGGCCCGGGACCTGGCCGGACTGGGCCAGGCGGCGTTTCAGGTCACCGACGGCTCGGTGGTGGTGCGCAAGGACTGGAAGGTTCTGGTGGTGGACATCACCGGCCTGCCCCCCCAGTTCGGCGTCCCCCCCACCAGCTCGGGCGACGTGGCCGTGACCGTGGCCGACGTGATCCTCGGCTGCTGGGCCGGCGACTGAGGTCGGCTCAGTACTGAGCCTTGCCCGTGGTGGAGATCGTCTGGACCAGGGCCAGGCACATCTCGTCGGAGGAGCCGTCGCCCCACGTCACGAAGCGGGGCGGGAGCTTGCGCAGCTGCGGGAGCTCCTGGCGCAGGGTCGGGTCGTAGGTGCAGGTCACGCCGATGGTGTCCCCGGGCTGGGTCTCCACCGGCGTCTTCAGCGTGTACGCCCGCTGGTCGTTGAAGTCGTAGTTGGTCACGTTGAGCAGCGTCTGGGCCCCGGGGGTGCCCGGGTTGAGCACGATCTGCATGCCCCGGCCCAACAGGTGCATGTGGACCCCCAGGCGCACGATGGTCTTGCCCCCGCCGACGGGCCAGGTGCACGACGTGGTGTCCCCGGCCGGCGGGTCGGTCGGGCTGCGACCGCAGAAGTTCTCGAGGAAGTCGTCGAACCCGACCGCACTGGCGCCGAAACGCTGGCCCAGGTCGGCCAGGGACGCCGACCGGGTGCACAACGGCCCGGTCACCCCGGCCGGGCACGGGATGTCCGGGGGCGCGGGCATGAGGTCGAGCGAGAGCGGCTTCAGCGGGGTGGAGGACGGGACGGTGTGGAGGGTCAGCTTGGCCTGCACCGGCTTGTCCCCCCGGAGCAGGTTGTAGTGGATCTGCATGATGACCAGGCTGCCGGCCGGGAACTTCACTCCGGTCCCGGCGGGCAGGACGTCCTCCCCGTGCCCCGGGGCCCACGCCGTCAGCCACGGGGTCTGGCCGATCTGGGCCAGGCCGGTGCCCGGGAGGGCGGTCTCACCGAAGCAGGTCCATCCCTTGTCCCCCGGGTTGGCGGCGTTGGCCGCGGCGACCTCGGCGGGGGGCACGAGGAAGAGGATGGCGTGATGCACCTCGACGCTGTTCGGGTAGAACTGGCTCGAGACGATGAACGAGTTCTGGGTCACGTGGGGGTTGACCAGCGTGCAGTGGTAGTCGTCGGTGGCCCCCGGGGGGGCGTCGGGCGTATAGGTCTTGGCATGCATGGTGATGGTGGTCACCGGCGGTGCCGAGGCGCCGGCGCTGGTTGCCACCAGTCCCACGCCGGCGGCCGCGGCGGCCAGAATTCCTACCAGGGCCAGGCGAATCCCCCTTGTAAACATGCGGCGAGCATATCGGCGCCAGGCCGCCGGTGCCGGTCTTGTCGGCCGCCGGGTAGCTGACCAGGGCTGGGGGCTCGGGGCCGGTGCCCTGGTCAGCCCGAGGGAACGACCAGGGAGTCGGTGAACGCGACCCTCCGGGTGCCGTACCGGGTGGTGACGGCGAACCGCCAGGAGCCGGGCGTGAGCACCACCACCTCGCTGTAGTGGTCGGGCCCGACGGTCAGCTGCCGCAGCGCCCGGGGGGAGCCGCCCGCCGGGGCCGCCGTCACCGCCGGGTCCACCGTGGCCAGGTCGGCCGGGGTCCCGCTGAAGATGAGGTGGAACTGGTCGACGCCCGGTCGTCCGGGCTCCAGGTAGGTCTCCACCGAGCCCCCCTGGGGCAGCGCCCGGGTGCTGATGGAAGGGAGGTCGGGGAGGAGGGACTGGCCCCGGGCCGGCGACACCACCTGGCTGACCACGGTCAGTCCGGCGAACAGGACGACCGGGAGGGCCACCGAGGCCAGGACCCCCCGTCGGCCCCGGAGGACCCGCGGCGGGCGGACCTGGGCCAGCCCGGACCGGCCCACCCGGGTCAGGCGCAGGCTGTTCAGGACCACGATCACGCTGGACAGCCCCATGGCCACCGCGGCCACCAGCGGGTCGAGCAGCCCGAAGGCGGCCAGCGGCAGCGCCGAGACGTTGTAGCCCATGGCCCACCCGAAGTTCTGCACGATGACCGCGTAGGTCGATCCGGCCACGCCGACGGCGGCCGGAACCCCCTCCAGGTCGTTGCCCAGCAGGGCCACGTCGCTGTGGGCCAGGGCGGCCTCGGAGCCGCTCCCGATGGCACAGCCGACCTCGGCGGCGGCCAGGGCCGGGGCATCGTTGACGCCGTCGCCGACCATCACCATCCGGCGGGACCGGACCCGGAGCTCGGCCAGGGCGGCCAGCTTGCCGGCCGGGCTCAGTCCGCTGCGGGCATCGCCGATGCCGAGGGTGTCGGCCACGCTCCGCACCGCCGGCTCGCTGTCCCCGCTGAGGATGACCGACGGGAGCCCCATCGCCGCCAGGTGGCCGACGGCCGCGCCCGCCTCGGGCCGCAGGGGGGTGGTGAGCGAGATGGCCCCGACCACCAGCCCGTCCCGTTCCACCACCACCACCGTCTCCCCCCGGGCGAAGCGCTCGAGCACGCCGGGGCGGAGGGGCGGGGGGAGCTCGCCGGGGATCATCCGCCGGACCTGGACCGAGCGGCCCCTCACGGTGCCGACCACGCCGACCCCGGGCAGCGAGCGCACCGCGTCGGCGGTGACCGGCGGCGGGCCGGCCCGGCCGGCGGCGACGTT
>DATCBL010000043.1:0-2199 GCA_036511875.1 Acidimicrobiales bacterium | reverse complement strand
GAGCCCGGTGTAGTCGTCCGGATTGCGGGTGTAGAGGACCAGCCCGTTCGCGTGGGCCGTGGCGGCGATGAGCAGGTCGGCTCCCCGGCTCCGGTGCGAGCGCCCGGTATCGCTCGCGGCGGCTACCACCTGTCCGTAGCTGCGGGCGGCGCGGGCGTCGAAGGCCAGGGGCTCGAAGGTCGCTTCGATCTGCTGCAGCCGCGCCTGTCGTCGGGCCGCCTCGGTTCGGCTCGAGGCCAATTGCGGTCCGGCCGCCAGCTCGGCGAGCGTTATGGCGCTGACCGAGGCGACGTCGGGGAGCGCCGATGCCACGACGGGGTCGTCCCAGTCGATCACGACGGACGTGTCGAGCAAACCCGCCGTCATCTACAGGGACGGGTCGACGGTGGCATCGAGGTCGGCTCGGAACGCCTCACGGTCGACGGCGGGCCCCACTGCCGCCAACGTGAGGAGCTCGGACTTGGGCACGGCGGTCCGCCGCCCGCTCCGGTACGGGCGCAGTTCGGCCACGGGAATCCCGTTTCTGGTCACGACGAAGGTCTCCCCGGCCACGACGGCCTCGATCACCTTGGCGTTCTCGTTGCGAAGCTCGCGCTGGGGGATCGCTCTAGCCACCGTGCCAGTGTAGCATAATATGCTACGAGCTGCTACGCAGAGTCCCAGTCGGTCCGGCCCCGGGGTGGCCGGGCACTCGACCAGCCGGTCCCGCCGCCGGCGGATCGGACCACCCCGTGGCCCCGGGTCGGTCCGATTGGCCCCGTCGTCGATCCCCGGGCGGAGCTACCCTCATCGGATGGTGGTGGACCTGGCCTCGGTGGCCCAGCGGACCGACGTTCCGGCCACGGCTCGGGAGGAACAGGACCGGGACCGCGCCTCCCCGATCCCTACCGAAGTCGGGCCGGCCCATCCGAAGGGCTGGTATCCCGATCCCCGGTCGTGGTCCTCGCTCCGCTGGTGGGACGGCGGGGCGTGGACCGTCCATGTCACGCCGTACCCGGGGCGAGCGGGGCCGGACGCGAACGTGGAGGTCGCCGGCGCTCTCACCGGCGGGGCGGACCACACGGGAGATGATGGCCTCACCCCGACCGCGACGGTCGCGGCCCCGTTGACCGGCGACCTGGTTCGTCAGGCCCCCTTCGCCACCGTCCGGAGGGGGTACGACCGGCTCGAGGTGGATCCCTTCCTAGTGCTGCTCGCCTCCGAGCTCGATGCCGGCCGCTCCCCGACGCAGCTGGTGTCATGGGCCTCCTTTGCCTGCTCGGTTCCCGGCTACGACCGAGAGGAGGTCGAACGACTCCTGGCGCGGGCCGAAGACCCCGAACGCCGGTCGGACGGGGGGACCTCGGGCCCTGCTCCCTCGTCCGGGCCGATCTTTCCTCACCAGGCCCGCCGGGCCGGTCGGGACCGGGGGACCACGGGTTCGATCACCCGAGGAGGGCGGGACCGGAAGGCGGCGTGCGACGCCCGCTGGCGGCTCCTCGACCGCGGTCCCGGGCTGGCGATGGACATGAGCCGCACCGAGGAGGGCTGGATGCTCGTGGCCCCCTCGGGGGCGGTGCTCGCCACCGTGGACGACCCGCTGTGGTTCGACGATCGACGGGCCCTGTGGCAGCACCGGCCGAACGTGTGGAGGCACCGACTGCCCACGGCCGTCCACGTCGATCAGCGGGACTACACGGTCCAGGCGGTCGGTGGGCCGAGCCGCCGGGCCAGGACGGGCGGGGCCGGCTCGAGCGTCGCCGACCCGACGGCCGATGGGGACCCGGACTCCGGCCTGCGCCTGCCCCACGTGGCCGTCGTCGACCCGTCGGGCGGCACGGTCCTCGAGCTGGTCGGCCACCATTTCAACCGGAGGGCCGCCTCCGTCGTCCGACTGCCGTCGGGCGCGCTGATCCAATTCCCGGTGCACGAGACATCCCTCGGCAACGCCGTGATGGAGGCCACGGACGGGTCCGGACGGGTGATCCTGCGTTTCCGGGAGACCCGGCAGGGTCGCCAGGCCATCGCCGATCCCTCGGTGCCGGTTACCTCCGAGATCGTGCTCCTCGTGGTGCTGGCATCGACGTTCCTCCCGGGCTACTTCCGGACACCCTGGGGCGCCGCCTAGCCCGGCTGGACCTCGCGGACGGCCGGACGGCGGTGGCCCGGTCGTGGGGCAGCCCGCCCGGGGCCGACCTCCCGGTTGGGAGCGGGAACCCT
>DATCBL010000042.1:0-5224 GCA_036511875.1 Acidimicrobiales bacterium | reverse complement strand
ATCGGACGTCGACGGAGATCGACGGTCAGGCCGCGGCCGTCGGGATCCGCGAGCGGAGCTGAGTCCGGGCCTCCTTGGCCTGGACGTGAGCCTGCTTGGCCAGGTCCCGGGCCTGGGCCGGAAGGCGGTCCTCCAGAGGGGCCACGGCGGTCTCCAGGCGCTCGATGATCTCCTCGAACCTCTCCATCAGTCCCTCGACGGTTACGTCGACGGAGTGGAGGGCGCCGCTCAGGTCGGTGCGGGCCGCCGCCATGCGGTCCTCGAATCCGGCCTTCGGGTCGGCCAGGCGCTTCATCAGCTCCTGCCTCTGGACCTGGGCCTGCTGGAATCCGAGGACGCCGGCTCCGATGACCACGTAGGTGGCGTCCTTGGCCACGGCGGCAATGTCCTTGGCCGCCTTGGTGACGTCGGTGTTGAACTCGGGGATCTTGATCTCGGGGATCTTGATCTCGGGCTTTCTGATGGTGGGCATGGTCGGCTCCTTCGTTTCGGGATGGGTGCTGTGTCTGCTCTGCCGTCGGACGGTCGTCCGGGTGCTCTGGGCACTCCGACGCCCTCCGGCTTCGATGAATACAAGTGTATACGTAATGATAAACATTTGCAAGCACCAGGGGACTCCCGAGTCCCACCCACGGTGAGCTGGGAATTCACCGCAGGCCGGTCCCGGCCCGATAGCCTCTGACCTCTGATGGACACCCTGGCCCCGCCGGTGGTCGCTGTCGTCGTCGCCCACGATCCGGGTCCGTGGTTCGAAGAGACACTGACCTCACTCGCCTCTCAGGACTACGCCGAGCTGTCCGTGCTGATCCTCGACGCCGGCAGCCACCTGGACCTCACGGCCCGGGTGGCGGCCGTACTCCCCACCGCCTTCGTGCGCCGATTCGAGGAGAACCGCGGCTTCGGGGCCACGGTGAACGAGGCGCTGGCCATGGTCGACGGCGCCGACTACTTCCTGGTCTGCCACGACGACGTGGCTCTGTTCCCCGACACCGTCCACCTGATGGTGGAAGAGGCCTTCCGGTCCAATGCCGGGATCGTCACCCCGAAGGTCGTCAGCTGGGACGACCCTCAGCGCCTGATCCACGTGGGGATGATGGCCGACAAGGGCGGTTCGGTGGTCGACCGGGTGCAGCCCCACGAGATCGACCACGGTCAGCACGACGCCGTGCGCGACGTGTTCGTCGCCCCCGGCGGGGCGACCCTGATCCGGGCCGATCTGTTCGAGGAGCTCGGGGGGTTCGACCCCACCATCGTGGCCATGGGCGAGGACCTGGACCTGAGCTGGCGGGCCCAGGTGGTGGGGGCTCGCATCATCGTGGCTCCCGACGCCCGCGTCCGCCATCTGGAGGTGCTGGCCGCCGGGTCCCGGCCCATCGACCCGACCCTGGTGAACCGGGCCACCGACCCGCTCGCCCCTGCCGGCTCCGGACCCGACCCGCTCGCCGACCCCGCCACCGACAGCGCCGACACTGCCACCAACAGCGCTGTCGCTACCAACAGCGCTGTCGCCACCGAACGCGCCGCCGCCACCGACCGCGCCACCGCCCGCACCCAGTCCGGGTCGGAGCCACCGGTCACCCTCCAGGAACTGCAGCGCCGCCACGAGCTCCTGGCCGTCTTCACCTGCTACGGACGGTTCCACCTCCTCCGGGTGGTTCCCCAGGTGGCGGTGTTGGCCCTCGCCGAGGTGATCGTGGCCGAACTGGCCGGGAACCGCGCCCGGGCCCGCGCCGTGGTCCGGGCGTGGAGGTGGAATCTGGGCCGGTTGCCGACCACCCGGATCCGGCGCAAGGAGCTGAGGGCCCACCGCCGCCTGAGCGACAAGGAGATCCGGGTGCTCCAGGTCGGAGGGAGCGCCCGTCTCTCGTCCTACTTCCGCCGGGTCTTCCAGCAAGGGTTCCACGGCGCCCACGCCGACGAGTTGGCCGCCGCCGAGCTGGCCGGCGAGTCGATGCTCGGCCCGTCGGCACCTCCCGTCGACCGGACCGGTGCCGGCGCCACCCCACCCGCCGCCCCGGCCCGGGGTCGGCTCAGCGGTCAGGTCCGGTTGAGCGTGTGGCTGATCGCCGGAGCCGCGGTGCTGGTCGGGAGTCGGGGGGTCCTGACCGGGAGGCTCCCCGTCGTGGGCCAGTTCGTGCCCTTCCCCAGCTGGACGGCCACGCTCTCCCAGTTCGCCGCCGGCTGGCACCCGTCCGGGGTGGGGACCACGGCTCCGGCCTCGCCCGGACTGGCCCTGACCGGCCTGGTCGGGACCGTCCTCTTCGGGGCCATGGGGCTGACCCAGAAGGTGCTCATCTTCGCCTGCATCCCGGTGGGCGTGTGGGGCGTGGTGAGGCTGGTGCGCCCCTTCGGCTCCCAACGCGCCGCCCTGGTGGCCGGCCTGGCCTACCTGGCCGTGGCCGTCCCGTACAACGCCCTGGCCCTGGGCCGCTGGGGGGCCCTGGTGGTCTACGCCGGTGGGCCCTGGGTGCTGGCCCGACTCTTCCGGGCCACCGGGTCGTCGCCCTACGGCGCGGGCACCGCCCCCCCGGGCCCGGTCGGCCCGGGGGATCGCTCACCGGCACCGTCGGGGGCCTCGGCGTCGACGGGGGGCCGGGTCACCGCCTGGGCCCTCGGCCACCCGCGGGCGCGCCGCGCCGTGGCCCTCGGCCTCATCGAGGCCGTGCTCGTCGCCTTCGTCCCGGCGGCGGCCATCGTGGTGGTGCTGGCCGCCCTGGCTCTGGTGGTCTCGTCCGCCCTGCTCGGCGACGGGCGCTCCACCCGGCGCGCCCTCTGGTTGGCCCTGGCGTCGACGGGGGTGGCCGCGGCGATCTGCCTGCCCTGGGTGGTCGGCGTGCTGTCGGCCGGACGGGGCGCGGTGGCCGTGTTCGGAGTGCCCGTCCCGGTCCCGTCGGCGCCGTCGTGGTCCTCGCTCCTGCGCTTCGCGGCCGGTCCCATCGGTGGTTCGCCCCTCTCGTGGGGGTTCGCCCTGGCCGCGGTGGCCCCGCTGATTCTGGCCCGCGGGGACCGGTTCCGGTGGGCCGTTCGCTTCTGGTCGATAGCGTTGGTCTTCTGGTTGGCCGCCTGGGTCATCGGGCGGGGGTGGACGGGAAGCCTGGCCATAGATCCGCTGATCTTGCTGGGTCCGGCCGCCGCCGCGGTGGCGGCCGCCGTCGGCCTGGGGGTGGCGGCGTTCGAGGAGGATCTGCGGGCCGCCGAGTTCGGATGGCGCCAACTGGTCACCGTGGTGGCCACCGTGGTGGTGGTCCTCGGGGCCCTGCCCACCGCCATCTCCGCCCTCCCCGGGCGGTGGGACCTCCCCCTCAACGACTTCAGCCAGTCGGTGGCGTGGATGCACCCCAAGGCGGCCGGCGGCGCCTTCCGGGTCCTGTGGCTGGGGGACACCAACGCCATTTACCAGGGATCGTGGGCCGCCGGGGACGGGCTGGCCTACGCCACCTCGGAGAACGGTGGCCCCGACGCCCGCTGGCTGTGGAACGCGGCCGGTCCCGGCCCGGCCGCCGGACTGGCCTCGGCGGTCACCCTGGCCCGCGCCGGGGGCACCGACCAGCTCGGACGGCTGCTGGCCCCGGCCGGCGTGCGCTACGTGGCCGTGCTGACCTCCCTGGCCCCCGAGATCAGTGGCGAGCAGAGCCCCACCGAGTACCCGGTCCCGGCCGACCTGGCCCCGGCCCTGACCCGCCAGCTGGACCTGAGCCCGGTGCTGTCGGGCACCGGCATCACCGTCTACGTCAACAACGACTGGCTCCCCCAGCGGGCGGAGGTCCCGAAGGGAGCCCGGGTGCCCCGCTCGTCCGGGCCCGATCCCCTGGCCGGGAGCCCGGGCTCGGGAGTGGTGGCGGGCGCGGTGCCGGTGCTGGTCGGGCCGGTGGCCTCGCGGTCGTACTCCGGGCCCGTGGTCCCCGGCACCGTCCTCGCCGCCGTGGCCCCGGCCGGCCGGTGGACCCTGACCGGCCCGAGGGGAGGGCCGGCCCCTCGGTCCTCCTCGTTCGGTTGGGGGGCCCGCTTCCGGGTGGCGGCGGCCGGGCCGGCCACCCTCCGCTTCGACGGCGGGCTGGTGGGCCCGCTGTCCTTCGCCGTCTCGGTGGTGGTCTGGCTGGCCGCCCTGGCCTTCCTGATGGGGCGCAACCTGTCCCGGGTCCGGTCCCGCCTGCGGTTCCGCCGGCGCCCGAAGGCCGAAGCCGGCGTTGACCCCGACCGGCCCGACGGCTCCGACGTCACCGTCGGGGCCCCGGTGGGGGAGCCGGTGTCATGAGCGGACCGGACGACTCCCTGACCGAGCCGGACTGGACCGAGCCCGAGTGGTCCGATGCCGGTCCGGCGCCCCGGCGCATCCGCCGCGCCCGCCGGGCCCCCGTCGAGCCCGTCCGGGGCAGGACCGCGGCCATCGCCGCGGTGGTGGCCACCGTGGTGGTGGTCGGATCCATCGCCGCGGCGGTGGGAACGCCCACTCCGGCACTGGCGCCCCCGGTGGCCGAGGGCGTCGCCGTCTCCCCGGTCGGTGCCTACTCCTCCTCGGCCTTCTGTGCCGCCGGCACCGGCACCGCGGCGTCCACCACCGTCTATCTCACCAACTCGACCCGGTCGGCGGTGGCCGGGGTCATGACCTCGGTCGGCCCGGCGGGCTCCGGGGGGGCCGTCCCCACGGTGCGCCGCCGGGTGAGCGTCCCGGCCCTCGCCAGCCTGGCCGTCAACCCGGCCGACGGGCTGCCGGCCGGATCCAACGCCACCGCGTTCGCCTTCTCCGGCGGGGGTGTCGTGGCCACCCAGGCCGTATCCGGTCCCAACGGGTGGAGCACGGCGCCGTGCGCGGCGCGGATCGCCTCCGAGTGGGCGTTCGCCGGTGGCGCCACGACCGCGGGCAACACCCTGACCCTGTCCCTGTTCAACCCGGCGGCCACCGAGGCGGTGGTCAACGTGTCGTTCCTCACCGGGGCGGGGGTGGTCACCCCCCAGCAGTACCAGGGGCTGGTCGTCCCCCCCGGACAGCTGGTGGAGGAGAACGTCGGCGACTACGTGCTGAACGCCACCGACATCGCCACCCTGGTGGCGGCCCAGGCCGGGGGTCTGGTCAGCACCGAGTTCCAGCAGGCGTCGTCCGGGGCCACCGGCGGGGTGTCGTTGCGGCTGGGCTCGCCCCAGCTGTCCACCACGTGGCGGTTGGCCCAGACCACCGTCCTGCTCCACTCCACCGTGGACCTCACCCTGGCCAATCCGGGCCCGG
>DATCBL010000041.1:0-5387 GCA_036511875.1 Acidimicrobiales bacterium | reverse complement strand
GGCATCACCCCGGCCGGGAGCTCGCTGCCCACGGTGTCCACCGTCGCCCCGGCCTCCGGGGCGGTGGAGCCGACGGCCGGTCTGGCCGACCCGGTGCACGACGCCGCCTCGGCCACCATCGGTCGGACCACGTTCGTCTTCGGCGGTGGCTCACCCAACACCGTGGCCACCGTCCAGGCGGTGACCGCCCCGGCCCTCCCGCCGACCGCCGGCACGCCCGGGACCGTGGTGGGCCAGCTCCCGCAGCCCCGCTCCGACCTGGCCGTGGCCACCGTGACCACCGGGCGCGGCACCCACGCCGCCACCACCGCCTACCTGGTCGGCGGGTACAACGGGACGACCTACCTGCCCGGGGTCCTGGCCACCGGCAACGGCACCGGCTTCACCACGGTGGCGTCCCTGCCCGTCCCGGTCCGCTACCCGGCGGTGGTGGCCGACAGGGGCCTGGTCTACGCCTTCGGAGGCGAGACCGCCTCGCCCGGATCCACCACGACGGCCACCAACGCCATCCAGCGCATCGACCCGGCCACCCACCGGGCCACCGTGGTGGGCCACCTGCCCCAAGCCCTCTACGGGGCCGCCGCCTACCTCATCGGCGGCACCATCTACGTGGCCGGGGGGCAGTCCCCCGGCGGCACGACCCTGACCCAGATCACCGCCTTCGTCCCCTCCACGCAGAAGGTGCTGGCCGCCGGCCTCCTCCCCCAGGCCACCGCCTTCGGGGGCTACGCCACCGTGGGCTCGGGCCGGGGGGCCGTCGGCTACCTGGTGGGCGGTGAGGTTACCGCCCAGGCCGGCACCGACCAGGCCGGGGTGGCCTCGGGCTCCCTCCGGTCGGTGATCTCGCTGCGGCCCAGCCCCTACGGCGGCCCGGCGGGCTCCCCGAGCTCGGGCTCGCCCTACTCCGGCACCCTGCTCATCGCCGACCGGGGCAACGACCGCCTGGTGGCCCTGGACGCCGCCCGCAACCTGGTCTGGCAGTACCCGTCGGCCACCATGCCCCCGCCCCCGGGTGGGTTCTACTTCCCCGACGACGCCTTCTTCGTCAAGGGCGGGACCGGGATCATCTCCAATCAGGAGGACAACCACACCATCGTGCAGATCGGCTACCCGTCAGGGAAGCTCCTCTGGCAGTACGGCCACCCCGGCGCCCCCGGGGCCGGGCCGGGCTACCTCGACCAGCCCGACGACGCCTACCTGCTCAAGTCGGGGGTCATCACGGTGGCCGACGCCTCGAACAACCGGATCCTGTTCATCTCCCCCCAGGGCCAGATCGTCGGCCAGATCGGCAACGGGGCCGACGTCCACGCCCCCCCCACCTCGATCGCCTATCCCAACGGGGACACCCCCCTGGACAACGGCGACGTCCTGGTGTCGGAGATCAACGGCTCGTGGATCGACGAGTACACCCCGTCCGGCCGGCTGGTGTGGACCGTGCACATGCCCACGGTCAACTACCCCTCCGACCCCCAACAGCTGGGCACCGACCTGTACCTGATGACCGACTACGACCCGCCGGCCGAGGGCCGGCTCCTCGAGTTCACCCGGCAGGGTCAGATCACCTGGACCTACGACGCCCTCTCCGGGGACGGCGCACTCAAGAAGCCGTCGCTGGCCGAGCGGTTGCCCAACGGGCTGATCATGGTCAACGACGACTACCGCAACCGGATGGTGGTCATCGACCCGACCACCGACTCCATCGTCTGGCAGTACGGGCTCACCGACGTGTCCGGCACCTCGCCGGGCCTGTTGTCCATTCCCGACGGCTTCGACAACCTGCTGGCCAACGGCACCACGCCGACCCATCTCCAGACCGGCTGAGCCGGACCGGGTCAGCCCGGCCCGACCCGGTCGCCCGACTCTCCGGCCCCGTCCGGCCGTCGGTCCCCTCCGCTCCGGGCATCCTCGTCGGCGAACTCGGCGGCCAGGCGCCGGCGTTCCCGCCGTTTCAGCACCTGGCGGAGCACCACGGCCCCCACCACAATGAGGGCCACCACCCCCAGCGACCACAGCCCCACCTGGCTCAGGATCCGGGCGAACGAGAGGCCGACCACGTACCCGAGGAGGGTGTACCCCACTCCCCAGATCAACCCGCCCAAGGCGTTGTAGAAGAGGAACACCCGGTAGCGGAGCCCGCTCATCCCGGCCAGTCCGGGGATGAGCGCCCGGGCGAAGGCCACGAAGCGGCCCAAGAAGACGGCCGGGCCCCCGTAGTGCTCCAGCATGGCCATGGTCCGGCGCACCCCGGCGTTCCCCTTGAGGGGACGGCGCTCGAGGAGGTGGGGCCCGACTCGCTTCCCCACCTCGAACCCGACCGAGTCCCCGACGATCGCACACACCACGACCACCGCCATCATCACCTCGAGATTGACCGTTCCCAGTCCGGCCAGCACCCCGCCGATGACCACCGCTGTCTCGCCGGGGATGAAGAATCCGACCAGCAGCGCCGCCTCGGCGAAGGCCAGGAACCCGACCAGCAGGTAGGCGGTGGGACCGTGGAAGTGGAGCAGCCACCCGCTGATCCCGCCGGGGTTGGGGGGAGACGAGGCCGCCACCACGCGGAGCGAGGCGGAGCCCACCACGGTCACGGCCTCATCCTTTCGTCGGCGGGCCGGACGGGCGGCCCGGGCGCTCGGGCCGGGGCACAGAACTCACCGGGCCAGGGTCACGCTCGTCCAGGTGCGGCGACGGCAGGCCGGGCAGGTCATCCACCGGTCGAACACCCGGCGAGGGAGCCACGCCCCGAAGGGGAATTGGAGCCAGAGGAAGTCGAGGATCCCCACCCGGGTCACCGAGCCGCACGACGAGCAGGCCACGGCGAAGACCCCCCGGGGGGGCAGGGGTCCCGAGGAGGTCCCCTCGGGACCCTCCTCCTCGCCGGCCGGCGTCGCCGCCGAGAACAGGGCGTGCCTCCCGGTGGGACGGGCATGGCGCCGTCCGGGACCCAACTGGACGGTGTCCGTGCCCACCAGGGGCGTCGGTCGTGGCTCGTACCCGTCCCCCTCCACCGACTGCTCGTCGACGGGGAGCCAGTAGAGCGCCCGCTTCCCCAGGGGATCGGGGCCGTCCGGCACTAGCCAACGGTGCCGGCGACCACACTCATGTCGAGCAGGGTGCGGGCCAGCTGGCGGTAGGCGAGCGCTCCGGGCGAGTTCGGGGCGTGCTGGAGGATGGACTTCCCCCGGGCCGGGGCCTCGGCGAAACGGATCGACTTGCGGACCGGTGGCTGCAGCACCGGGATGCCGTAGCGGGACTCGACCTCCTTCATGATGTGCCGGGCGTGCCGGGTGCGGTCGTCGTACATGGTGGCGATGATGCCCCGCACGGTGAGGTCGCTGTTGGCGAAGGCCCGGACGTCCTCGATGGTCTCGAGCAGCTGCCCCACCCCGCGGTGGGAGAGGGCCTCGCACTGGAGCGGGACCAGCACCGAGTTGGCCGCGGTGAGCCCGTTGATGGTGAGGACCCCGAGGGATGGTGGGCAGTCGATCAGGATCAGGTCGTAGCTTCCGAGCACCGGCTCGAGGGCCCGCTCCAGGACGTGCTCGCGTGCCGTCCTGGTCAGGAGGTGGACCTCGGAGCCGGCCAGGTCGATGGTGGCCGGCACCAGATCCAGCCGGTCCACGCCGGGCACCGGCCGGGCCACGTCGGCGATACTCTCCCGCCGGACGAAGACGTCGTGGAGCGAGTGGTCCAGGGCGTCGGGATCGAAGCCCAGCGAGAAGGTCAGGCAGGCCTGGGGGTCGAGGTCGACCACCAGGGTCCGGCGACCGAACTCCGCCGAGGCCACGCCGAGCGAGTGGACCGTCGTGGTCTTGGCCACTCCACCCTTCTGGTTGGCCACGGCCAGCACGTCGGTCACCAGCGAAGTCTACGCCCGCCCGACCCGGCCACGGCCAGGGTCAAAAACCGGCGGTGCCCACCACCGGCCGGGACAGGCGGACCCCACCCATCGACCCCAGGAACGGCGCCGAGAAGCTGAACACCCCGCCGTCGGCGGCCACGAACCGGTAGCCGCTGCCGTCGGAGGCCTCGGCCATGCCCACGATCGGGGCGTTGAGTCGGATGCTCCCGGTGGAGCCGTAGAACGGGGCCCCCCCGAAGGAGAACACGCCGCCGTCGGCGGCCACCTCCCAGTAGCCGCCGGTGTTGACGTCGTTGGTGGTGCCCACCACCGGCTGGTTGAGCCGCACCCCGCCCTCCGAACCGGCGAACGGGGCATCGCCGAAGGAGAAGATGCCGCCGTCGGTGGCCACCATGCGGTAGCCGCTGCCGTCGGTGGACGACGAGATCCCCACCACCGGGCTATTGAGGTGCTGACCGCCCATGGAGCCGAGGAAGGCGGCGTCGCCGAAGGCGAAGACGCCGCCGTCGGCGGCCACCTCCCAGTAGCCGCCGGAACTCGGGGCCATGGCCATGCCCACGATCGGGGCGTTGAGCCGGGTCCCGCCGGTGGATCCGCAAAAGGGCATGGAGCCGAAGGTGAAGACGCCGCCGTCGGAGGCGGACAGGTCGTAGCCGGAGTAGGCCGCCGAAGGCACCGAGCAGGGCGGGACGGCCCCCTGGGGTGTGGTCCCCCCGGCGTTCCCGGTGAGCTGCGGGTCGTGATGGAACATGGGCCAGGCCGGTCCACTCACGGCCTCGGCGCCGTTCGAACCGGTGATCTCGTAGTGGTCGATCTCACCGGCCCCGGCTGGCGAGAGCATGGAGGCGGTGTAGCCGGCCAGGGTGATCCCGATGGTCCCGTTGGGGTCCTCGGTGACCAGCGGCGAGCCCTGGAGCCCGAGGTTGGGGCTGAGGTCGGCGATCTGGGCCCCGGTCCGGCCGTCGAGGACCAGGGTGCCGGCGATGGTGGGCACGATCACGTCGTCGTAGCCGGCGCCGCTGAGGTCGGCGGTGACCACCGAGCCGATGACCCGGTTGATGCCGTTGACCTCCCAGATCTTCTGGCCGGTGGCGGCATCGAGGACCCAGACCGATCCCCCGAAGACGGTGCGGTCGGTCCCCTCCACCACCTGGAGCGATCCGTTGCCCAGGACGTCGGAGAGGGCCGGCGAGGAGAACGTGTCGCCGTCGAGGACCGTCGACCACTGCAGTTGGCACCGACTGTTGTAGGCCTTGACGGTGTTGGTGTCCGAGGCGTTGGGGAAGAACCCGCCGGTGCCCATCACGATGCCGGTGGCGCCGCCGGCGAGGAACCCGCCGACCGCCGGGGACGAGTCCACCACCTGGTTGGTGTCGGCTCGGCAGATCTGGTTCCCCTGGGCGCTCAGGATCCGGAGGTGGCCGCCGTCGCCGAACTGCTGGCCCGCCCCCTGACCGGCGGTCTGGTCCCCGCCGTCGATAACCTCGGTCTGGCCTGTGCCGTACAGGTCGGCCAGGGCCGCGGT
>DATCBL010000040.1:0-4635 GCA_036511875.1 Acidimicrobiales bacterium | reverse complement strand
CAGCGACGCCACCGACGACGAGCCGGGCCCCGATTCCCCGTCCCACCCCTCCCCCGGAGCAGTGAGCGGTGGGGGTCAGCACCTTGGGGACGATGCCCCTGTACCCGTCCCGGGGGGACCGGTCTCCTAAGCTGGTGCGATGAACGTGCTGGTGGTGGTGCCCACCTACAACGAGGCGGAGAACATCGACCGGGTGCTCCGGCGGATCCGGGCGGCGATGTCCGAGGCCACGGTCCTGGTGGTCGACGACGGCAGCCCGGACGGCACGGCCGATCTGGCCGAGCTGGTGGGCAAGGAGCTCGGCGACGTCGAGGTGATGCGACGCCACGGGAAGTCCGGGCTGGGCAGCGCCTACCGGGCCGGCTTCCGGTGGGGCCTCGAGCGCGGCTTCGACGCCTTCGTGGAGATGGATGCCGACCTCTCCCACGAACCCGAGGCGCTGCCCGGCCTGGTGGGTGCCCTGTCCGGCGGCTGCGAGCTGGCCGTGGGATCCCGCTACGTCCCCGGCGGGGTCATCCCCAACTGGGCCTGGCACCGTCGCCTGCTGTCCCGGGGGGGCAATGTCTACGCCTCGTCGGTGCTGGGTCTCGGCGTGTCCGATTCGACGTCGGGGTTCCGGGCCTATGCGGCGACCGTGCTGCGCCGCATCGAGCTCGACCGGATCCGGGCCGACGGCTACGGGTTCCAGATCGAGATGACCTATGAGGCCAAGCGGGCCGGGGCCACCGTGGTGGAGGTGCCCATCCGCTTCGTCGACCGGGTCGAGGGCGAGTCCAAGATGTCCATGCTCATCGTGGTCGAGGCGCTGGGCCTGGTGAGCTGGTGGGGCCTCCAGCGGCTGGCCGAGAGCCTGCGGGGACGGACGGTGGTCGCCGAGGACGTGACCTCGCTCCCATGACCGGCCCGGGCCGGATCCTGGTCGTGGACGACGAGCCGTACATCACCGACGTGGTGACGGCGGCCCTCCGGTTTGAGGGATTCATCACCGAGGAGGCCTCGACCGGCCTCCAGGCCCTGGACCGGGCCCGGGCCGAAGAGTGCGACCTGATGGTGCTGGACGTGATGCTGCCTGACATCGACGGGTTCGAGGTCTGCCGCCGGCTGCGCCTGGAGAGCATCTCGACCCCGGTCCTGTTCCTCACGGCCCGGGACGCCACCGTGGACAAGCTGGCCGGCCTGGCCAGCGGCGACGACTACGTGACCAAGCCGTTCAGCATCGACGAGCTGGTGGCCCGGATCCGGGCCGTCCTCCGGCGGACCGCCCTGGAGAACGACACCGACGAGGGGAGGGTCCAGTTCAGCGACCTGGTGGTCGACGTGGGCACCCACGAGGTCTGGCGGGGCGACCAGGTCATCGATCTCACCGCCACCGAGTTCAAGCTGCTCCACTTCCTCGTCCGGCACGCCCGGCAGGTGCTGTCCAAGTCCCAGATCCTCGACGCGGTGTGGGACGAGGGCTTCGTGGGCGACTCCAACATCGTGGAGATCTACATCTCGTATCTCCGCAAGAAGGTCGACTGCTACGACCCGCCGCTCATCCACACCATCCGGCGGGTCGGCTACAGCCTGCGAGAACCCCGGACGTGAGGCTGCGCCGGCGGCTGCTGGTGACCATGGTGGCCCTGGTGGCGCTGGGGCTGGCCGCCCTCGACATCGTCACCCTCACCTCGCTGCACTCGTATCTCTACGGCCGGGTGGACGACCAGCTGGCCACGGCCAGCCATCAGCTGGCCCGCTACGTGATGCGCTCCGAGAACCGGAACTTCGCCGTGACCCCCGGGGCCATCGGCACCCACGTGGGCCCGGACATCTACGTCGAGCTCATCGATCCGGCCAACCACGTGGTGGTGGCCCGGCCCTCCGACACCCAGTCCACCGTGGATCCGCGGCCGGTCCTGCCCGCCGGCCTGCCCGTCCAACCCGACATCGACACCCCGGCTCCGACCCGACCGGCGCGGGCCTATCAGCCCAACTCGGGCTCGGTCACCGTCGGGTCGGTCGGAGGCCACGGACCCCAGTACCGCCTGCTGGCCACCTCGCTCCCCGGGATGACCCTGGTGGTGGCTACGTCCCTGACCACCGTCAACGCCACCCTGAGCTCCCTGCGTACCATCGAGCTGGCCGTGTCCCTGGGGCTGCTGGCCGCCCTGTTGGTCCTGATGACGTTGCTGATCCGACAGGGCCTGCGGCCCCTGGAGGACATGGCCAAGGAGGCCGACGCCATCGCCACCGGCGACCTGACCCGGCGGGTGCGACCCACCGAAGGTGACGGAGAGATCGCCCGCCTGGGCCGGGCCCTCAACGGGATGCTGTCCCAGATCGAGACGGCGTTCGCCCAGCGGGCGCGGTCCGAGGACCGGCTGCGCAGCTTCCTGGCCGATGTCTCCCACGAGCTGCGCACGCCCCTCACCTCCATCCGGGGCTACGCCGAGCTGTTGCGCAAGGACGCCCTCGGGGACGACGAGTCCCGCGATCGGGCCCTGTCCCGCATCGAGAAGGAGGCCGCCCGCATGGGCTCCCTGGTCGGCGACCTGGCCGTCCTGGCCCGCCAGGGCGAAGGCCCCGAGCCGGCCCGGTACCGGGTGGACCTGGCCGCAGTGGCCGCCGAGGCGGTGGCCGATGCCCGGACCATCGACGCCACCCGTTCCATCCAGCTGTCGGCCCCGACCGAGGTCCCGGTGTCCGGCGACGACGCCCGGCTGGAGCAGATGGTGCACAACCTGCTGGGCAACGCCCTGGCCCACACGCCCCGGGGTACCCCGGTGGAGGTGGGGGTGGAGGTGCGCGGGGGGCAGGCCGTCCTCGAGGTGCGGGACCGGGGCCCGGGCATGGATCCCGAACAGGCCCGCCACGCCTTCGACCGCTTCTACCGGGGGAACGGGGACCGGCTCGACGGGGGCTCGGGGCTCGGCCTGTTCATCGTGGCCACCCTGGCCCACACCTTCGGCGGGTCGGCCTCGGTCGACACCGTGATGGGCCAGGGGTCGACGTTCCAGGTGGTCCTGCCGCTCTACCTCAACGGAGCCGCGGCCAACGGAGGACCGGGCGGCGGCCGTGCTGGCCTCGACTGACCGGGGCACCGGACCTCCGGTCCTGCTCCTGCACGGCCAGCCGGGCTCGGGGGCGTCGTGGGACCCGGTCACCGACCTGCTGGCCCCCGACTACCGGGTGCTGGCCCCGGACCGCGTCGGCTACGGGGCGTCCGGTGGCGAGGCGCAAGGCCTGGCCGCCAACGCCGACCTGCTGGCGGCGTTCCTGGTGGAGCGCGACGCGGCACCGGCCACCGTGGTGGCCCACAGCTGGTCGGGAGGGGTGGCCGTGCTGATGGCCGCCCACCACCGACCGGTGGTCTCCAGCCTGGTGCTGGTGGGCGCGGCCTGCACCCCGGACAGCCTGAACGCCCTCGACCGGTGGCTGACCGTCCCCGGACTCGGCGACGCCCTGACCGTGCTGGGCCTGGTCGGCATCGGCGAGGTGCTGCCCCGGCTCCGGCCGCTCACCGGCTACCTGCCGCCCCGCTATCGCCAGCCGGTGGCCACCGCCCTTCCCGACCAGAGCGTTCTGGGCGGCGGTGGCGGCGCCCTCGGTCGGCACCGACGCACCTTCATGGTCGAGCAGCGGGCCCTGGTCGAGGAGCTCCCGTCCGTGGGCCAGGCCCTCGGCCAGCTGTCCCTGCCGGTGGCGGTGGTGTCGGGCCGGTGGGACCTGGTGGTGCCGACCAGCTCGTCGGAGACCCTGGCCCGGTCCATCCCCGGCGCCGAGCTCACGGTGCTCCCCCGGGCCGGGCACTTCGTGGCCCGGGACGACCCGGCGGCCCTGGTCGAGGTGATCCGTCGGATCCAGCCCGGGTGACCGGGAGGGCGCGGGCTCGCCCGGCGGTCAGCCGACCACCTCGTCGGCCCGGTGGTCGGTGGTGGTGAAGGGGAGGCCAGGGGCCAGGGCATCGAAGGCCGCGGTCAGCTTGAGCGAGGTCTCGGCCAACTCGGTCCGGGGATCGGATCCCGCCACCACGCCCACCCCCGCGGTCAGTCGGGCCTCGGCGCCGTTCACGGTCATGGCCCGGATGCCGATCACCCAACGGCCGTCCCCCCGGCCGTCGATGTAGCCCACCGCGCCGGCGTAGTAGCCACGGGCTTCCGGCTCGAGACGGGAGATGAGGTCCAGGGCCCGGAGGCGGGGCACCCCGCCCACCGCCGGGGTCGGGTGCAGGGCGGCCACCAGGGCCAGGGCGGTAGGGGCCGAACCGTCCGGTCCCGGGCGCAGCGTCCCGGCCACCGAAGTCCCGAGGTGGGTGATGTTGTGCAGATGGACCAGGTCCGGCCGGGCGGGGACGTCCAGCTCCGAGCACAGGGGGGCCAGGGCCTCGCCGATGGCCTCGACCACCATCCGGTGTTCGGCGCTGTCCTTGGTCGAGGCCAGGAGCTCACGGGGGAGGACGCTTTCGCCGGCCCGATCGGTGGTGCCGGCCAGGGGCCGGCTCCGGACCCCGAGCCCGGACCGCTCCACCAGGAGCTCGGGGCTGGCCCCGACCAGCTGGCCATGGGGCGTGGGCATCGAGAAGACCGAGCAGGTGGGCTCCATCTGGTGCCACCGGCGGAGGAGCGCCACCACGTCGATGGCGTCCCCCATCCGGAC
>DATCBL010000039.1:0-2019 GCA_036511875.1 Acidimicrobiales bacterium | reverse complement strand
CAGCCCGTGGCCAGGCAGCCGGCGGCGGCGGCGTCCCGCCCGCTGCCGTCGGTGAACCGGAAGGCCGTCTCCTGGGTGATGGTGGGAGTCCCCTCGACGACCACCCGGTACACGTCGTCCTGGTTGCCCCGGGGCCAGTCGGGGGCGGCATCGGTGCCCACCCGGTTGACGTGCTCGAGGCAGATGCGGGGCTCTCCCCTGACCAAGCCGTTGATGGTGAACCGGATGGCCGCCACCTCCCCCGGGTTGATCAGCCCCTTGGCCGTCCGGATGGGCCGGTCGGTGACCCACTTCTCCCAGGTGGAGGTGATCTCGTCCAGCTCGACGCCCACGGCGTGGGCCATCATGGGCACGGTGGCGCCCCAGGACATCACCAGGATCTCGGTGTGCTCGAGCAGGGGCACGAACTCGGGGGGCCGTCCGATCCCCATCTCGTCCTCGTAGTCGCCCTCGTAGTTGATGTAGTCGAGGATCTCGAGGGCCCGGACCTGGCGGACCTCGCTGCACAGACCCATCAGGGTCAGGGGGAAGAGGTCGTTGGCGAAGCCGGGATCGATCCCGGTGGTGAAGCACGAGGCCCCCCCGGCGGCGCAGGCCTCGGTGATCGGCTCGATCCAGCTGGGCGGGTTGAGGGACATCGACGGCCACACCCAGGGGGTCATGGCCGTCGAGCACACGTCGATGCCGGCCCGGAGGAAGGCGCCGATGTCCCGGATGTTGTCGGCGGCGTGAGCCGCGGTGGGCCCGAAGTGGACCAGGGCGTCGGGACGGAGCGCCACCAGGGCGTCGAGATCGTCGGTGGCGGCCACCCCCACCGGGCCGATGCCACAGAGCTCACCGGCGTCGGTGCCCACCTTGTCGGGATGGCTGACCCCCACGCCCACCAGCTCGAAGGCCGGATGACGGACGACCTCGGGGATGACCATCTTCCCAACGAAGCCGGTGCCCCACACCACCACACGCTTCACTTCGGCGGTCATCGCATCATCTCCCCGGAGTTGACCATCAGGTGCTGACCGGTGACGGCCTTGGCGTAGTCGGAGGCGAAGAACACGGCCACATCGGCCACCTCGCCGTCCTCGGTCATCCGGCGCAGCGGGAACCGGCCGGCGATCCCCTCCAGGACCTTGGCTTCGGTGATCCCCTGGCTGGTGGCGGTGCCGGTTACGTACATCTGGACGTTGGGTCCCCACATCCACGACGGGACCACCATGTTGCAGCGGATGTTGTCGGCGCCGAGCTCGTCGGCCAGGTAGTACATGGCCGAGAGCAGCGCGCCCTTGGACGCCGCGTACCCGCTCTGGGGCAGGGCCGGCTGGAACATGGACTGGGAGCCGATGAGCACCACCGACCCCCCTCCCCCCGCCTTCATGGCCGTGGCCACCGGGCGCAGCACGGTGAGGGCGCCCAGCACGTTGGTCTCGAAGGCCTTCCGCCACGCCTCGAACCTGAGGTCGTAGAGGCCGCCCCACACGTTCTCGTAGGCGGCCACCTGGATCAGGGCGTCGACCGATCCGAACCGGTTGACGGCGTGGTCGACCAGGGCGTCGCACGATCCGGCGTCGGTGATGTCGGTGACCTGGGTGGCGACCCGGGAGCCGTCCGGATCGAGCTCGGCGGCGGTCGACTCGAGCGTGCCGGCGGTGCGGGCGGCCAACACCACGTTGGCCCCGTCCCGCAGGGCGCTGGTGGCGCACTCCCGGCCCAGGCCCCCGCCGACCCCGGTCACGATGACGGTCTTCCCGTTGAGGATCATCCCCCTCTTCTAGACCAAATCCGGGTGGAACGCGTTCCAGTTGCCCGGCACCGGGGTGCCCCGGCTAGAGACTGGCCCGACCCCGGAGGGGCTTCCGGGCCACGGCCTCCACCCCCGAGCCGGCCGGGTACATGCGGGCCAGGTGGTTCCACGAGCACCCGGCGCAGACCTCCACCACGTAGCAGACCACCGGCTCCTTCCGGCGCCAGTACCGGGTGAGCTCGGCCTGGGTGGTCACGCACCGGCCCCCCGACGGCAGCCGC
>DATCBL010000038.1:0-9225 GCA_036511875.1 Acidimicrobiales bacterium | reverse complement strand
ACGTGGGCCCCGTCCCGGACCAGCGCGGTGGCCGCACCCAGCCCGATGCCGGTGCCACCCCCGGTCACCAGCGCCGAACGGCCGACGATGCCCGGGCGGGGACTGGGTTGGCTGCTCACTGGTCGGCTCCTCGGGGTCGGGCGGCTCGGGTGGGGTGGCGCACCCGGCACCCGTCCCCGGAGCGGAACGTGCTACAGAGTGTCGGTCCGACGGAGCATGTTAGGTGTTCGGGGGAGGCCCTAGCCGGCCGGCCCGACGAGGAGGGGCGCGATGCGCGACCGGCAGTTCAACCTGGCCGACCTGTTCGAAGTGGTGGTGGACACGGTGCCCGACCGCCTGGCCCTGGTGGCCGGGCCCGACCGGTTGACCTACCGGGAGTTCGACGGGCGGGCCAACCGCTTCGCCCACTCCCTCATCGACCGGGGGATCGGGACCGGGGCCCACGTGGGGATCCTGGCCTACAACCGGGCCGAGTGGGCCGAGGCCATGATCGGCTGCTACAAGGCCCGCACCGTGCCGGTGAACCTCAACTACCGCTACGTGGCCCCGGAGCTGCGCTATGTGGTCGACAACGCCGACCTCGAGGCCCTGGTGTTCGAGCAGGCTCTCTCACCGCTGGTGGGCGAGGCCCTGGACGGAGTGGACCCGGCCGGGCTCCCCGTCCTGGTGATGATCGAGGACGGGTCCGGGGCGAACGCCTCGGACCTCGCCACCGCCTCCTACGAGTTCCTCCTCGGCTCCTCCTCCCCCGACCGCGACTTCGGGTCCCGGTCGCCGGACGACATCTACATCCTCTACACCGGGGGCACCACCGGCATGCCCAAGGGCGTCCTGTGGCGCCAGGAGGACATCTTCTTCGCGGCCATGGGCGGGGGCGGATGGGGGGCCGAGCCCATCGCCCATGCCGAGGAGCTGGCCGACCGGATCAATCCCGACGATGCCGGCCGGGTGGTGATGCTGGTGGTGGCGCCCCTCATGCACGGAAACGCCCAGTGGGTGATGTGGAACGCCTTGATGATGGGGGGTACCGCCGTCCTCTATACCGGGCACCGCTACGATCCCGAGGCGCTGTGGCGCCTGGTCGGGGCGGAGGGCGTGGTCTCGATCGGCCTGGTCGGCGACGCCATGGCCCGACCGTTGGCCGAGTCGCTGGCCACCGCGCCGCCCGGGACCTACGACACCTCGAGCCTGGCCGTGGTGGGGTCCGGCGGGGCCATGCTGTCCAAGACGGTCAAGGACGAGCTCAGGCAGCGGCTGCCCGGCGTGCGGGTCCTGGACAACTTCGGCTCCAGCGAGAGCGGGGCCCAGGGGTCGGTCCAGGACGGCGCCAGCGGGCCGCGCTTCGTGATGAGGGACGACACCTCGGTGCTCGACGACGAGCTGGTCCCGCTCACCCCCGGGGACGGTCGGATCGGCCGGCTGGCCCGGACCGGCCGCATCCCCATCGGGTACTACAAGGACCCGGTCAAGACCCAGGCCACCTTTCCGGTGGACGCCCGGGGCGTGCGGTGGTCGGTGCCGGGCGACCTGGCCTCGATGGAGCCCGACGGGACCATCGTGGTCCACGGGCGGGGCTCGGGGTCGATCAATTCCGGGGGGGAGAAGATCTTCCCCGAGGAGGTCGAAGCGGCGGTGAAGACCCACCCCGGCGTGTTCGACGCCATCGTGGTCGGGATCCCCGATGAACGGTTCGGCGAGCGGGTGGGGGTGGTGGTGCAGCCGAAGGACCCGGCGGCCGCCCCCACCTTGGCGGAGCTGCAGGACCACTGCCGGGCCCACATCGCCGGCTACAAGCTCCCCCGCCAGTTGCTGACGGTGGACGCCGTTCCCCTGACCGCCTCGGGCAAGCCTGACGCCAAGGCGGCCAAGGCCCTCTTCTGAGCGGCCGGGCCCGGCGGTCGATTCCGGCTCAAGCCGGCACCGACATGCGGGCCTCCACCACCGCGGTAGCGGTGGTGACCACGAGGTCGGCGGCGTCGACCAGGGCGCCCTCGTCGACCTCCACGACCCGGTCCGCCCCGGCGTCCGGCCAGACCCCGACCACCCGGGCCGGCACGGGCCGGGACGGCGACCGCAACGCCGCCACCAGGGCCAGGTAGGCCAACTCCTCCCGCCAGGCCGGCGACGGGCACCCGCCCGACAGCGACACCAGGGCGACCGGCTCCTCGTTCCCGGCGTCCGATGCCCCCGACCCCCGGGGGGCCAGGGGCACCCGCACGTCCGATCGACCCTTCAGCCGCACCGCATGGGTGGCCGGGCAGACCCACTGGTCGTCGGCCCCGCCGATCCGGGTCCGGGGGTCGAGCCCCGACCAGTCGAGCGAGGACCACAGGGCGGTGGCCCAGCCCGCCGCGTCGGCCAGCACCGTGGCCTGGGCCCCGTGGGCCAGCCCGGCCAACCACGGCTCCCAGTGGAAGGTGCGCCAACCGGTCTCCTGCCATTGGTCGATGGCCAGGGTGGCCACCGGACCGACGGCGTCCAGCGGGGAGCCGAACCGACCGGCGGCACAGGCCTCCACCACGGCCAGGCCCAGCGAGCGTCGCACGAACGCCGGCCGCCAGGCGAAGGGCTCCTCGGGGGCAGCCAGCGAGTCGGGCCGGGTGCGGGCAAATCGGAGCAGCGGGAGCGTGACCACCACCGGCTCGCCGGCGGGCAGGGTGGCCACCGAGGTGCCGAGCCCGTCCACCAGCCGGCGGCGGAGTGCCGCCCGCCCGTCCCGGCCCACCGACGCCACCGGCGGGGCGGTCAGGGCCCCGGTCCGATCCTCCACCGCGGTCATCGCCCCTCCCCGGCCCCGTCCCGGCGGGCCCCGGGCCCGGTGCCGTCGGAGGGCCCGGGCCCGACGTCGCCCTCGGGCAGCACCGAGCACCGTCCGCACAGGGGGTGGGCCGTGCGCCCGGGCTCGGCGCCGCCGGCCAGGTCGGCCAGCCGCCGGGCCCCGGTGAGGGTACGCCGCGCCGAGGCCATCAAGAGCTCGTCGGTGACCGGGTCCACGTCCAGCTCCCCGGTCCTCGTGTAGTAGGTGGCCACCACGAAGGGCGGGGCCGGACTCCGCAGGGTCTCGAGGAGGGCGGAGAAGTGGAGGTCGGCCCGGTGCTCGGCCCGGCGCGCCCCCGACTTGACCTCGACGATGGCCACCGAGGCCACGTCACCGGCGGGGCGGCCGATGGCCAGGTCGACCCGGGCCGACAGTTCGAGAGCACCGTCGGCCAGCCGCACCCTCATGGCCTCCTGGGTGCGGGGCAGCCAGGACGGGTCGAGGGCCGGCCACCGCCGTCGCAGCCCCTCGGCCTGCCGCTCGACTTCGGCCCCGAGCTCGTCCCGCTCGGTGCCGGACAGCCGCTCGACCCACCCCACCAGGTCCGACTGACGACCGTCGACGGCCAAGGCGGCCAGACCGTCGGCCATGGGGTCACCGATGGATCCCACTGTGACCAACTGGCGGAACAGCGCGTCCACGATGGCCCCGCAGGCCAGGGCCACCGAGTTCGAGCGCTGACCGAACGGGGTGGCCACCGCGTGGGCCTCGCAGGCCAGCACCCGGGTCAAGCGGTCCTTGGTCACCACCAGGGGCGCCGGGTGCGGGGCGCCCGGGGGCACGCCCGGCTGACCACCGATGCCGCCTTCACCGACCGCCCCAAGTCCCGACTCGAGGCCGGACCGGAGGACCTGGACCAGGTCGGCACGGGCCCTCGGGCGCCGCCGTCCGGTGACCCGCAACCGATCAAGCAGGTCCGGGCCGGACAGCGGCTCCCAGCGGGCCGGGTAGTGACGGTGCTCGGCGGCGCACCCACGCGGGCGGGGGGCGGGAGGCCTCGGGACTCCCGCCATCGGGTCACCCCCCTCGAACCGTCGGGGCAGCCCGTGCGGGCGCTCGATGTCCATCACCGGCATGGCCCCACTGTGGAGCAGGGGTGTGACACCCCGACCACGCCAGACCCGCCGGTAGCCTCTCCTGTGATGATCCCCGCGGCATCCAACACCTCCTTCGCCATCGTCTTCACCGTGTTCGTGGTGGTGACGGTGGTGTTGGTGGTGCTCGCCCTCCGCTTCACCCTGCAACGGGCGGCGGCGTCCCGGGCCCGGTGGCTGGCCGACCAGGAAGACGACGAGGAGGCCGACGAGCCGGGCCCGCTCACCGCCCTGGTGCTGGCCGGGGGAGGTACCCGCGGCGCCATCCAGGTCGGGATGCTCCAGGTCCTCACCGAGCACGGCTTCGTGCCCGATCGCATCTACGGCTCGTCGGTGGGTGCGGTGAACGGTGCCGCCTTCGCCGGCGACCCCACCCGGGACGGGGTCCAGCGCATGACTGAGATCTGGCGGGGCCTCACCCGGGACACGGTGTACCCCCAGGGCCGGCTGCACGGGCCGTGGCTCTACGTCCAGCAACGGGACTCGGTCTTCGTCAACGCCGGCCTGCGCAAGGTCATCGAGGAGGGGATCGGCTTCGAGCGGCTGGAGGACGCGGTCATCCCGATCGAGGTGGTGGCCACGTCCCTGACCGACGGCCGCGAGCGGTGGTTCACCTACGGCCCGGCCGTCGAGGCGGTGCTGGCCTCGTCGGCCGTCCCGGCCATCTTCCCGCCCGTGGAGATCGACGGCGAGCGATTCATCGACGGAGGGGTGGTGGACAACGTGCCCATCCGACGGGCCGTGGAAGGCGGGGCCACCCGCATCGTGGTGCTGCTGTGCGGACCGCCGAACTACACGCCGACGTCACCGAGGCGGCCGGTCGAGGCCATGCTCAACGCCCTGCTGATCTCCATCCACGCCCGGTTTGCCCGGGACCTGGCCCAGCTCCCCGAGGGGGTGGAGGTCATCGTGTGCAGCGGGAGCGAGGGAGGGATAGGCGACTTCGACGACTTCTCGACCACCGAGGCGCTCATCGCCCTCGGGAGGGAGGAGGCCTCCGAGATCGTGCGCCGTTACGGGATCGGCGTCCCGCGCCCGGTGGACACGACGGTCACCACGGGGAGGAGTCCGACTCCCGGGTCCGCTCCCCCTCCCGACCCCGAGCCCGAACCGGTGGGCGGCTCGCCGGACGGAGCGGGGCGCGAGGTCGGCGAGTCTCCGGCCGGCGTGGCCTCGACCCACCCCGATCCGGGCACGTAGCGCCGGACCACCCGGGCCGGGACGCCGGCGATGACGCAGTGGTCGGGGAAGGTGCCCCGGACCACCGCGCCGGCGCCCACGACCACGTTGCGGCCCAGGCGGGTGCCCGGCAGGATCACCACACCGGTGCCGAGCCAGCTGCCCGTGCCGATGTGGACCGGGTCGTCGCTGGGCCACTGGACATGGACCACCTCGTCGGGGTCCTCGTAGCCGTGGTTCTGGTCGGTGACGTAGACGTAGGGACCGGTGTGGACGTCGTCGCCGATGTCGATCTCGAAGTGACCGACGATGTGACTGCCCCGGCCGATCATGCACCGGTCGCCGATGCGCACCACCGGATCGGTGACCATGGTCTGGCCCGGCACCATGCCCGCCGAGATGCTCACATGGGGCCCCACCAGGGTGTCCCGCCCGATTCGGATCCACTGCTCGCCGAACACCGCCCCGGGAGGGAAGGCCAGACAGGTCCCGGAGCCGAAGGCGCCGAACCGGGCCGCCAACCGGTCGTCGGGCCCGGTGGCCCCGTGGCGGGCCGCCCACTCCCAGGCCACGTGGATCACCGCGTTGGCCCACCGCCGGTGGCGGGGGGAAGGGGTGTGGGGAGCCAGCGAGGGGTGCCGCGGCGCGGCGGTGGAGGAGAAGGCCACCTCGGCCGCGGGGGCGTGGCTCGATGCCGGCCGGTCGAGGCGGCCCGGGGTGGGATCGGTCACCGCGCGACGCTAACTGATCGACGCCCCAGGGGCGATCGGACGGGCACCGGCGCCGGCCCGCCCGACCGGCCACCTCAATAGACCCACTCGACCGGCCACCTCAATAGAGTTGCCCCGTGCCCGACGACCCCCGCGGCGAACCCGCCACCCGGAGCCTCGGCCGCGCCGGGTTCGAGACCGGCTCGGACGTCTACGAGCGGGCCCGGCCCGGCTACCCCCCCGAGGCCGTGGACCTGCTCATCGAGACGTCCGGGCTCTCGCCGGCCAGCCTGGTCCTCGACCTCGGGGCGGGGACGGGCAAGCTCACCCGTCAACTGCACGAGCGGGGGTTGCGCTGCGTGGCCGCCGAGCCGTCCCCGGCCATGCGCCAGGTCTTCGGCCGGGTGGTCCGGGGGGTCCCCCTGGTCGGGTCCACCGCCGAGCAGGTTCCCCTGGCCGACGGCACGGTGGACGCCGTCGTGGTGGCCCAGGCCTTCCACTGGTTCGATGCCCCGGTGGCGCTGGCCGAGATCGACCGGGTCCTGCGGCCCGGGGGGTGGCTGGACCTGGTCTGGAACGAGCGGGACGAGTCCGACCCGATGGTGGCCGAGCTGGTCCGCATCTCCAAATGGGACCTGTGCGCTCCCTACCCGGTCGGGAGGGACTTCGGGGCGGTCATCGCCCAGGACGGGAACGGTCGCTTCGGGGAGGTGCGGCGCACCAAACTCCCGTTCGTCCAGCGGCTGGACCTGGTCGCCTTCGTCGAAGGGGTGGCCTCGCGGAGCTACGTGCAGGTGCTCCCCGAACCTGACCGCCGGGCCCTGCTCGACCAGGTCGAGGCGTTCGGCTCGACCCTGCCCCAGCCCATCGCCATGCCCTACATCACCGACCTGTTCAGTGCCCCGGTGGTGCGGTGAGCGCCGGGGCCCGCTCTCCGTGGGCCGTCGGCTCGCCGGACCCGCCTGGTCCGCTCGACCCTCCGGGCGGGAACCGACCGGCGGTGCGATCCCGAAGGCCCCGGTCGATGGGGCAGGATGACTCCGACGGATCGCACCACGTGGGGAGGACCACCTCGATGATCAAGCTGACCTGCCTGCTCAAGCGCCGGGAGGGGATGACCCCGACCGAGTTCCAGGACTACTGGAAGAACAACCACGGTCCCCTGATCGCGTCCAGTCGATGCGGTAGCCACGTGATCCGCTACGAGCAGAACCCCCGTCCCCTCGGTGACTACCGGGGCGACGACGACCGGTCCGGGTACGACGGGGTGACCGTCCAGTGGTTCGCCGACATGGACGCCTACTACGCCCACATGAGTGACGTCGACTCCCCGGCCATGTTCGAGGACCTCCCCAAGTTCCTCGACACCGACCACCTCGAGTTCGTGCTGACCGAGGAGCCGAGGGTGGTCATGGACGGCGAGGTGAGCTGGGACCGCTGAGCCGCCCGAGCCGCGGCCTCCGTTGACACACCGTCAGATCGGACGTACTATCCAGCATGTCGGACATTGTGTCCGATCCTACGGAAAGAGTCTCCGACGTGCCCCAGGACGAGATCGACATCAGCGGTGTCACCTTCGACGACATCAACCTGCTGGACTCCAAGGTCTTCACCGACCGGGTGCCCCACGAGTGGTTCGCCTTCCTCCGGAAGAACGCCCCGGTGTGGTGGCACGAGGAGGAGAACGGCCCCGGGTTCTGGGCCGTCACCTCCCATGCCGACTGCACCACGGTCAACCGGGACTACGAGCACTTCTCCTCGTCGAAGCAGGCCACCTTCCTCTGGGACCTCGCCGAGGACGACCTGGCCCAGCAGCAGATGCTCATGCTGAACATGGACCCGCCGCTGCACACCCGGTACCGTCGCCTGGTCAACAAGGGATTCACCCCCCGGATGGTCAACCAGCTCCACGACCGGATCGACGCCGCCGCCGACCAGATCATCGACTCGGTCATCGAGCGGGGGGCGGCCGACTTCGTCACCGACATCGCCGCCGAGCTCCCCCTGGTGGTCATCGCCGAACTGCTGGGCGTGCCCAACGAGGACCGTCACCGGATGTTCAACTGGTCCAACCGGATGATCGGCAGCGACGATCCCGAGTACCAGGCCGACGAGTCGGTGCCCCAGCAGGCGGCCATGGAGCTCTACGCCTACTCCTCGGCCCTCTTCGAGGCCAAGCGGATCGATCCGCACGAGGACCTGATGAGCGTGCTCACCGACGTCGAGGTGGAGGGGGAGAAGCTGAACTCCATCGAGCTCGAGCTGTTCTTCCTGCTGCTCACCGTGGCCGGCAACGAGACCACCCGCAATCTCATCTCCGGGGGCATGGCCGCCTTCTTCGATCATCCCGACCAGTGGGAGATGCTCAAGAACGACCGCTCGCTCCTCCCCTCGGCCACCGAGGAGATGCTGCGGTTCGTGAGCCCGGTCATGAACTTCCGGCGCCAGACCACCGCGGCCTTCGACCTCGGCGACCAGCACATCGACGAGGACTCCAAGGTGGTCTTCTTCCACATCTCCGCCAACCGTGACGAGGCGGTGTTCGCCGACCCCCAGGGCTTCGACATCACCCGCGACCCCAACCCCCATCTGGCCTTCGGCGCCGGCGGCCCCCACTTCTGCCTCGGGGCCAACCTGGCCCGCATGGAGATCAGGGTGATGTTCGAGCACCTGCTCGACCGGATGCCCGACATCACCCTCGACGGCGACGTGCAGCGGTTGCAGTCGGCCTTCATCAGCGGCGTGAAGCACATCCCGGTGGCCTTCCCGGCGGCCGCCCGCGTCTCGGCCTGATGACCGAGCGGCGACCGGGGGGCAACCTCAAAGAGGTCATCCGGGACTTCCGTCGCGACCAGGTCATCGAGGTGGCCCGTCGCCTTTTCGGCGAGCGCGGCACCACCGACGTGTCGATGGACGACATCGCCGCCGAGGCCGGGGTGGCCCGATCCACCGTCTACGTCTACTTCGCCAACCGCGACGAGCTGCTCCGGGCCTGCCTGAAGGGGATGCACGAGCAGCTCCTGGAGGACGTCGCCGGAACCTGGGAGCACGACGCCGAGCCCACCCGCCGGCTGGAACGGCTGATCGAGGCCATGCTGGTGCGGATCGACGACAACCCGGCGTTCTTCCGGCTGGCCCTGCTGACCCAGGGCACGGTGAGCCAGGGCGGCGAGGCGGTGGGCAGCGAGCTGGCCCTCATCGGCCTCAACATCGCCCGGCTGATCCGCGACCTCTGCGCCGACGCGGTGGCCCAGGGCACCTTCCGGGACATCGACCCGGACAAGGCCACCGCCCTGATCGGCCAGCAGATCTACGGGGCCATGTCGGTGCGGGCCGGGGAACCCCTGCCACCGGCGGCCGGCACCGCCGCCGCCGAGATCTGCGCCTTCATCCTCGACGGCCTGTCCACCTGACCCCGGCCGGT
>DATCBL010000037.1:0-3015 GCA_036511875.1 Acidimicrobiales bacterium | reverse complement strand
CGCCACCACCCCCACCACCGGCCCCGGGCACACCGCCCTGGTGAACCCGGCCGGGTCCAGCGGTCTCAGCTCCTCGTACTCGGTCAACACCAAGGCGTTCGTGGTCGACATCACCACCTCCGGTCCGTGCTGGGTGCAGGTGACCAGCTCGCAGTCGTCGGTGCCGTTGATCGTGGGGGTCCAGCCGGGCGGCCGGCGGCTCAGCTATCCGGCCAAGGGGGCCATGACCGTCCAGGTCGGCTCGTCGGCGGTGGTGGTGGGGGTCTCGGTCAAGGGGAAGGTGGCGTTCTACAACGCCCCGCGGGCCGCCCCCTACACCTACTTGTTCACGCCGGTCGCCTCCACCTGACCCGGCGCCCGACCGGTCTCCGATCTGACCCGGCGACCGACGGGTCTTTCGGTCACGCTCAGTCGACGGTGGCCGCCGGTCCGGCCGGCTCGGCCTCGGCGGCCGCCATCTCGGCGTCCAGTTGGGCGTCGTAGCGCGCCCCCTTGCGCTCCTCGACGCGGACCCACTGGACGAAGACCGGGATCAGCGCCAGAAAGGTGAAGAACTCGGCCCCCACCCACAGGATCCCGGCTCCGGCGTGGGTGCTGGCCAGCGAGTAGACGGGCGCCGCGGCACTGGTGGTGCTCAACAGGGCCAGGGCCAGGAACGACTCGATGGGTACCCCGATGAGCAGGTTGGCCATCTTGGCCCCGTGGCTCATCGGCCAGTGCGGGATGGGGTCCAACCCGACGATGGGCCACCAGAAGAGGGTCGAGGCGAACAGGAAGACCAGGTTGATTAGGTCCATCAGCCACATGTGGTCCATGGCGAACCCCAGGGCGAAGGTCAGGAAGAAGGCGAACATCGAGAAGTAGTAGGCGAACCACACCGGCACCGGGTGGCTCACCATCCGGAACGGCCGGGAGTTCAGGATCCCGAGGAGACGGACCTTGGTGTCCCGGCCCGAGGTCTGCAGGGCCAGGGTCATGGGCGCGCCCATGGCTAGGAGGGGAGGGGCCACCACCATGAGCAGGAGGTGCTGGATCACGTGGGCCTGGAAGAACTCCATGGTGAAGGTGGCCACCGGCGACTGGAGGGCCAGGTCCAGGGCCACCAGCCCGGAAAGGAAGGAGAGCGTGCGCTTCCAACTCCACCTACGACCCCGCGCCGCCAGGTCCGACTGGGCCCTCAGGTACCACACCGCGATGATCACGAGCGCGGCCAGGACCAAAAGGGGGAACGGGCTGAACTGCCACTGGGCCAGGGCGGTGTGGGAGTCGAGGGGCACGTACCTCATGCCCGGCATCCCGAGCATCGATCTCGTCTCCGGCACCGGCCCAGCGTACCGACCTCTGCTCCGCCCTCCCAGCCGACGCCGGGCGGACCGGCCCTTCGGGCCGGTGGGGTGCCCGGACGGGAGCCAACGCCGGGCGGCGGCCTACGACCGCAGGACCCGCTCGACCTCCCCGGTCTCCACGTGGTAGCGCCACCCCTCCACCCGGACCTCTCCGGGCAGGAGCGGGCAGGCCCGCACCAGACCGACGTCGTGGCGCAGAGCGGCGTCCGGATCGGGCATGGCCAGGAACTCCCAGGCGCCGGCGTCCTCCCGGAAGGCGGGCGGCAGCTCCGAGCGGACGTCGGCGTCGCTGCGGTTGGCCAGGGCGCAGTCGGTGTGCTGCATCACGGCGATCCGGTGCACGCCGAGGAAGCTGGTGGCCAGGATCAACGACCGCAGCACGTCGGTGGTCACCCGTCCGCCGGCGTTGCGGAGGATCTTAGCGTCCCCGGGGGACAGTCCCAGCATGGTCAGGGGCTCGATCCGGCTGTCCATGCAGGTGACCAGGGCGAAACCCTTGTCGGCCCGCGGCGCGATGCCGGCCAGTGAGAATTCCGAGGCGTAGGCGCGGTTGGCCTCGAGGAGATCGTCCATCATGGGGTGACAGCATGGCAGAACCCCCTCCCCGACGGCACGCCGGGCCCCACCTCCAGCCGCGCCGGAGCGGGGTCAGTGGGCCAGGTGGGTCCGGGGCCGCGCCACCGGCTCGTCGTCGATGAAGACGTCGACCCGCTCGTTGTAGAAGGCCACCAGGCCGGCGATGGGGAGGAGCTGGCGGGTGGGGAAGTCGTAGCACCAGGCCAGATCAGCGTGGACCGCGCCGTCGACCACGGCCGACCAGTAGGAGGTGGTGGTGCCCTTGTAGGGGCACCGGGTGACGGTGGCCGTCGGGACCAGGTGCTCGAACCGCACCTCGGTCCGGTTGAGGTAGTAGCGGGTGGGCAGTCCGGTCTCGAAGACGAGGACCGGCGAGGCCGACTCGGCCAACACCACCCCGTCGAGCTCGATCCGCACCACCCGGGTCGAGCGGAGGGCGTCCACCCGGCCGTAAGGGTTGCGGGGGTGGACGAACACCTCCTCGTCCTCCTCGAACCAGTGGTCGAAGGCGTCCCACTCGAACCGGAAGGTGCCCCTCAGCTCCGGTGGCTCCGCCTCGACCAGCAGCCGGGCCGCCGGAGGCCCCTCCACCCCGTCGGCGGCCAGCCAGAACAGCTGGGCCGACCCACGGGGCGTCTCCTCGGTGCGTCCGTCGGACACCAGCAGATGCTCGGCGACATCGCCCCGGGGCAGGTAGTACTGCGGGTAGTAGGCCGACTCCCACACGTAGCGGGCGGCCACGGTGTCGACCACCACGTCGCCTCCGTGCACCGCTCGGATCCGGCGGGGCACCGGCTCGACGTGGTTAGGCGGGGTGATCATCTTCGGATAGTCGTCCATCATCCTCCCCGTCGGGGCTCGGCGATCGGGCCGGGCCGGTCAGGAACCGCCGGGGGCGAGCCCGGCTCCCTTCAACATGCGGCGCAGGTCCACCACCATCTGGGTGTCGACGTCGTGGCCCCGGGGGACGTCCAGGGTCTCGGTCTCCGATCCCAGGGTGACCTTGTACCGGCCGTCGTGCTCCTCCACCACCGTGGCCACGCTCTCGAGGAGGGACAGGACGTCGTGCCACTGGATGTTGTGCCCGGTGGGG
>DATCBL010000036.1:0-7749 GCA_036511875.1 Acidimicrobiales bacterium | reverse complement strand
CTCCGTGGGCCCCGAAGGGGGGTGGGACCCCGATGAGCTGGCCCTTTCCGCCGGAGATCTGGGCCTCGGTCCCACCGTGCTGCGGGCCGAGACGGCCGCCGTGGCCGTGGGCACCCTGCTGTGCGGCCTCCGCAATGGGCTGGTCGCTCCGCTCGAATAACCACGCTCCGCTTGCGTAACCACACTCCGTGAGGGAAACTACTCAGGGAGGCAGGGACTCCTGTTGAGGAGGACGTTATCGATGGGATCCGTTTGTCGGAACCCTGGTTCGTCGACAGCATGCACCTGCGTCACATTGGCAGAGCCGGAGCTCGGGGGGCGATCGGTGGAGAGGAGCGGAGGTGCAGATGTCGGTGATTGACAAAAGTATGGAAGTGCTCGACGAAGACGAGCAGGAGGAGGCGGCCCGGGTCGCCTATGCGCGTGCGGTGGGGGCCCGTCTGCGGACCATGCGCAAGCAGATGCGGCTGTCCTTGCAGGCGGTCGAAGCCATGTCGGAGCAGGAGTTCAAGGCGTCCGTGCTGGGCGCCTACGAGCGGGGAGAGCGGGCCATCTCGGTGCCCCGGCTCCAGCGGCTGGCCAAGCTCTACGACGTGCCGGTGGACCAGCTGCTCCCGCCCGACGACGCCACCATGACCCGGTGGGGGGCCAACGGCACCACCGAGGAGATCGTGACCACCTCGGCCCGCCGGGCCAACCTGACGGCGTCGGGCACCGAGAAGGTGGCCATCGACCTGACCAAGCTGCACACGGTCAGTGGGCCGGAGCGGGACCTCCTGCGCCGGTTCCTGAGCATGATCCAGGTGCACCGGCAGGACTTCAACGGTCGGATGATCACCATTCGGGCCGAGGACGTCCGGGCCATCGCCTGCCTGTTCGGTGTGACCCCGGACTCGATGGGCACCCGGTTGGACGAACTCGGGCTCCTCGTCAACGTGTGATGAAGGAGCGTGGTCCGCGGTGAGCGAGCCGATCCACTGGTTGAGCACCAAGGAGGCCTCCGAGCTGCTGGGGGTGACCCTGCGGAGCCTCTACCGGTTCATCGACGAGGGCGACCTGGTCGCCTACAAGTTCGGTCGGGTGATCCGCATCCAGCAGACCGACGTGCAGCGGTTCATCCAGGCCAGCCGCATCGCCCCGGGCAGTCTCGAGCACCTCTATCCGGAGATCAAGAGCAACGGTCGCACCCCGGTGACCCCGGACGGCCACCCCGCCGCCGGGAACTGACGCTTGGCGGCCGGCTGCCTGTTCTGTGACATCGTGGCCGGCGACGTGCCGGCCGAGGTGGTGTGGAGCGACGAGCGCACGGTGGCCTTCCGCGACCTCAACCCCCAGGCCCCGACCCACGTGCTGGTGGTCCCGAGGCGCCACCTCGTCAACGCGGCCTCGGTGACGTCCGAGGACGCCGAGGACGTGGCCGCCCTGTTGGTGGCGGCCAAGGCGGTGGCCGATGCCGAGGGGTTCGGTGGCCCCGAGCGGGGCTACCGGCTGGTGTTCAACGTGGGCCCCGACGCCCTCAACTCGGTGGACCACCTCCACCTCCACGTGCCCGGCGGCCGCACCTTTACCTGGCCCCCCGGCTGACCGACCGGGGCCCGAGGGGCCGGTGGCCGGCCGGCAGCCGCGGCCGAGGTTGGCCCGCCGGCGGCCGCGACCCCATGGGATCGGCGCTCCCGGCCCGCTGGTAGGGTCGGGGCCAGAGCTCACGTGGCAGGTACCCAGGTCAAGATCCTCGTTCCCGGCAACCATCTCATGGCCGGCCTGCTGGGCCAGCGTGACGAATTGCTGCGGCTGGTCGAGGGGGCGTTCGACGACGTGCGGATCGCCGTGCGGGGCAACGAGATCTCCATCGAGGGGGACGGCGCCGAGCGGGTGGGGTCCCTGTTCGAGGAGTTGATCATCCTGCTCGAGTCGGGCCAGGGCCTCGACGCCATCCAGGTCCACCGGACCATCGACATGATGCAGGACGACGTCCGCCCCTCCGAGGTGCTCACCGCCGAGCTGCTCCGCTCGTCCCGGGGGCGGGCGGTCCGGCCCAAGACCGGGGGGCAGAAGCAGTACGCCGACGCCATCGCCGCCAACGTCGTCACCTTCGGGATCGGCCCGGCCGGCACCGGCAAGTCCTATCTGGCCGTGGCCCTGGCCGTGCAGGCCCTCCAGGCCCGCCAGGTCAACCGGATCATCTTGACCCGCCCGGCCGTGGAGGCCGGCGAGCGCCTGGGGTTCCTCCCCGGAGACCTGATGGCCAAGGTGGACCCCTACCTGCGGCCCCTCTACGACGCCCTGCACGACCTGCTGGAGCCCGAAGGGGCCCAGCGGCTGATCGACCGCGGGGCGGTGGAGGTGGCCCCGCTGGCCTTCATGCGGGGCCGCACCCTCAACAACAGCTTCATCATCCTGGACGAGGCCCAGAACACCAGCCCCGAGCAGATGAAGATGTTCCTCACCCGGATCGGCTTCGGGTCGAAGGCGGTGATCACCGGGGACGTCACCCAGGTCGACGTGCCCGGGGGCCGCTCCGGCCTGGTCGGGCTGGAGCCGGTCCTGACCGGGATACCCGACCTGGCCTTCGTGCACCTGAGCCAGCGCGACGTGGTCCGGCACCGCATCGTGGCCGACATCGTGGCCGCCTACGAGCGCGGCGGCCCCCCGGACGGCTCCCGTGAGCCTTGACATCTACGCGGCCGACGAGCAGGCCGACCACCCGGTCAACGTCGAACGGTGGTCGGCCCTGGCCCGCTCGGTGCTCGAGGCCGAGGGCATCGTGAGCGATACCGAGGTCTCGCTGCTCTTCGTGGACGAGGCCACCATCGCCGCCCTCAACCAGCGGTTCCTCGACCAGGAGGGCCCCACCGACGTGCTCTCGTTCCCCATCGAGGACGAGTCGGACCGGAGCGGGCGGTCCCCGGACGAGGGGGGCACCGGCCCGGGCTCCATCGAGGCCGACACCGGGCGCCTGCTCCTCCTCGGCGACGTGGTGATCTGCCCCGAGGTGGCGGCCCGCCACGCCGTCGACCACGGTGTCACCTTCGACGACGAGATCGCCCTGCTGGTGGTCCACGGCATCCTGCACCTGCTGGGCATGGACCACGAGGTCGACGCCGAGGCCGAGCGCATGGAGCAACGCGAGCAGCAGCTGCTGGCCCGCTACTACCGCGTGGCCTCGTGAGGGGCCGGCCCGCCCACCCGAGTCCGGTGGCGGACCCGGCCCGAGGGACCCGGGGCCGTGGTCGCTAGCGCCGGGCTGACCGTCGCCACCGGGTCGTTCACCGCCGTCGACGGGATCCTGGTGGCGCTGGTGATCGTCCTCCTCGTGGTCTCGGCCCTGCTGGCCCTGGCCGAGACCAGCCTGGTCCGCATGAGCCGGGCCAAGGCCCTGGCCCTGGTGGAGGACGGCCGCCGCGGGGCCAAGGTCCTGCTCCAGCTCACCGAGAACCCCCAGGGATTCCTCAACCCGGTGCTCCTGATGGTGCTCATCTGCCAGCTGGTGGTGGCCACCCTGGTGGGCATCCTGGCCGCCAGCTGGTTCGGGGCCTGGGGGGTGGTGGCGGCCACGGTGTTCGAGATCGCCGTCATCTTCGTCCTCGGCGAGGCGGTGCCGAAGAACTGGGCCGTCCACCACTCGGAGCGGGCCGCCCTGTTCAGCGCCCCCCCGGTGTCGGCCATCGTGAGGTTCTGGCCGGTCCGGGTGGTGTCGGGCGCCCTGATCGGCCTGGCCAATCTGCTCATCGGGGAGAAGGGCCAGTACCTGGGGTCCGACGTGACCGAGTCCGAGCTCCTGGCCATGGCCGACGTGGCCCTGGAGGGGGAGGTGATCGAGACCGAGGAGCGGGCCCTCATCCACTCCATCATCGAGTTCGGGGACACCGTGGTGCGGGAGGTCATGGTGCCCCGACCCGACATGGTGACCATCGGGGCCGACGAGACGGTGGAGGCCGCCCTGGAACGGGCCCTCGAGGTCGGATTCAGCCGGATGCCGGCGGTGGAGCAGCAGGTCGACGACGTGGTGGGCATCGCCTACACCAAGGACCTGATCCGGACGGTCCGCCAGGGCCACGGCTCCGACGCGGTGCGGGCCCACCTCCGGACGGCCCGGTTCGTGCCCGAGACCAAGCGGGTGTCCGACCTCATGCGGGAGATGCAGGCCGACAAGTTCCATCAGGCGGTGGTGGTCAACGAGTACGGCGGCATCGCCGGGCTGGTGACCCTGGAGGACCTCATCGAGGAGCTGGTCGGCGAGATCGTCGACGAGTTCGACGTCGAGGAGGCCACGGTCGAACGGCTCGACTCCGGGGAGGTCAGGGTGAGCGCCCGGCTGCCGGTCGACGAGGTCAACGAGCTCATCCACGCCGACCTCCCCGACGGGGCCTGGGACACCGTCGGGGGCCTGGTCTTCGACCTGCTCGGTCACGTGCCGGTGGCCGGGGAGTCGGTGGACGTGGGCGGCCTGCGCCTGGTGGCTGACCGGGTCACCGGGCGGCGGATCGAGCGGGTGCGGATCGTGCCCATGGGGGCGCCGGTGGCCGGGGAGCCGTCGTGACCTCCTTCCGGTCGGGCTTCGTCGCGGTGGTGGGGCGGCCCAACGTGGGGAAGTCGACCCTGGTCAACGCCATGGTCGGCACCAAGGTCACCATCACCTCGCCCCGGCCCAACACCACCCGGGCCCAGGTGCGAGGGGTCCTCAACCGCCCCGACGCCCAGGTGGTCTTCGTCGACACCCCCGGGTTGCACAAGCCCCGCACCGCCCTGGGCGAGCGCATGAACGAGTCGGCCACCTCGTCGCTCGACGACGTGGACGTGGTGGTGGCCATGGTCGAGGCCACCGGGGCGGTGGGGCCCGGCGACCGGATGGTGCTGAGCGCCTCGGCCCACCGGGTGCGGGCCATGGCCCGGGCCGCCACCCTCCAACGCCAGGGGAAAGAGGGCCCGTCCGGCGAGGTCGGCGACCCCACTCTCCTGGTGGTGGTCAACAAGATCGACCGGGTGGGCGGCGACGGCGTCCTCACCCACCTCAACGCGGTGGCCGGGGTCATCGAGGCTATCGACCAGGACGGGGGCGGCGGCCCGGTGCCGGTGGAGTACTTCCCGATCTCGGCCACCACCGGGGAGGGCGTCCCCGCCCTGGTCAACGCGGTAGTGGACCGGATGCCCGAGGGCCCCCGCTACTACCCCGAGGGGATGGTCACCGACGTGGCCGAGGCCTTCTGGGTGGCCGACCTGGTGCGCGAGGAGCTGCTCCACCGGGTCGAGGACGAGCTCCCCCACAGCATCGCCTGCCGGGTCACCGAGTGGGAGTGGCCCCGGGTGCGCTGCGAGATCCTGGTCGAGCGGGACTCCCAGAAGGGGATCGTGATCGGGAAGGGCGGCAGCACCCTGAAAGAGGTCGGGACCGCGGTGCGCAAGCAGATGCCCCCGGGCGCCTTCCTCGAGCTCTTCGTCCGGGTGGAGAAGCGCTGGCAGCACCGCGAGGACGCCCTGGACCGGCTGGGCTTCTGATCGGCCGGACGGCTCCGGCTACGGGCCGTCCCCCGGCGGTGGCGGGTCGGCCCCGTCGGGGCCCCGACGGCCGAGCTTCCCCCGGGCCATCCGGGCCACGGTCCGGACGCCGAGCACCGGATCGTGGCGGGTGACGAAGGCGGCGTAGCGCCCGGCCGCGGCCAGGTGCCCGTGGCCCGCCTCGTGGGCGGCCGCCCGGACCAGCTGCTCGGTCCAGTACCGGCGGGACTGGCGGAGGCCGACGTGCACGTCGTCGAGGAGCTCGGTCTCGTCCGACCGGGCCGACCACCACTGCTGCACCCACAGGGCCCGGCGCGAGGCCAGCGCGGCGGCGCACAGGTCGCCGGACTCGTTGGCGTCGTGCCGGCGGTAGTGGACCAGCACGTCGGGGACGAACACGAACGGCCCGGTCCGGGCCAGTCGGTAGATCAGGTCGAGGTCTTCGCCCGGGGGGAGCATGGGGTGGAACATGCCCACCCGGTCGAGCCCGCGGCGGGTGATGAGGAGGGTGGGGATGGGGGCCCGGGTCTCGTGCCGGAGGAAGTCGTGGAGGTCCCCGGCCCGCAGCTCCCCGGTGCCGAAGACCGTCCCCTGTTCGTCCATGAAGTCCCACTGGCAGTAGGAGGCCACCGCCTCGGGCCGGGCCTCCAACGCCGCCACCTGCCGGGCCAGCCGGTCGGGGGACCACAGGTCGTCGTCGTCCAGGAAGGCCAGGTACTTGCCCAGGCCGGCGGCGGCCCCGACGTTCCGGGCCGCGCTGACCCCGGCGTTGGCCTGGTGGATCACCCGGGCCCCGGGCAGGCCGGCGGCGGCCGCCTCGACGGCCGCCGGGTCGGGGGCCCCGTCGTCGACCAGGATCAGCTCCCAGCCGGTGAAGGTCTGCCCGGCCAGCGACTCCAGGGTGGCGGCCAGGTACGGACCGTTCCGATTGGTGGCCAGGACCACGCTGACCAGGGGGGCCGGCGTCACCGCACGATCCCGACGGCACCGGGCGGCCCTGCGGTTCCTCCGGTCATCTCCGCTCCATGGTAGCCAGTCGCCCTCGGACGATCGGAGGATTCCCCCGGCCCCGAGGGTCGGGCCGGAGGACCGCCGGGGCCCCCGGTCACCGCCCGGCGGTGATCTCGGAGAGGAAGGCCACCACCTCGTCGCGGTCCACCGTCCGCTTCATCGGGGGGACCCGGGCGAGGAGCGCCCCGCGGTAGCGGGCGGTGGCCAGCCGGCTGTCGAGGACGGCCACCACGCCCCGGTCCTGGGCCGATCGGATCAGGCGCCCGGCCCCCTGGGCTAGGAGGGTGCCGGCCCGGGGCAGGTCGACCACGTTGAAGGCCCCCGACCCGGCCCGCTCCCGCCGGGCCTGGAGCACCGGGTCGTCGGGACGGGGGAACGGGATCCGGTCCAGGGTGACCAGGCTGAGGGTGGGCCCGGGGACGTCCACCCCCTGCCAGTACCCGAGCGTGGCGAACAGGCAGGTGGCCTCGTCGGATCGGAACGCCTCGACCAGGGCCGGCTTGGGCAGGTCGGACTGGGCCAGCAGCGGAACATCGAGGCGGTCCCGCAGGGCCTCCACCGCGGCGTGCATGGCCCGCCAGCTGGTGAACAGGGCCAGGGTCCGCCCGCCGGCCGCGCCGATGAGCACCTCCAGCTCGTCGTGGAGGGCGGGCTCGGACTCGGGGCGACGGCGGTCGGGCAGGGACTGGGCCACGTAGAGCAGGGCGTTCCGGCGGTAGTCGAACGGGCTCCCGACGTCGAGCTCGTCGCACCTCCCGGCGGGGACGCCCAATCGCTCGGCCAGACCCAGGGGGACGGTGGCCGAGGTCAGCACCCCGGTGACCGTCCCCCACAACGGCTCGGCCAGCAGGGGGCCGACGTCGATGGGCGAGACCCGGAGGCTCGGTGCCCGCGCCCCACCGTCCACCCAGGCCACCTCGTCGTCGGAGAGGGCCGGGAGGCGGGCCAGATCGGCGGCCAGGTGCCCGGCGGCCAGCAGGGCCCGGTCCCGTCGGGAGCGGGAGCCCCCGGGCTCGTCGTCTCCCGCCTCGCGCTCGGCCTGGCGCAGGTGGTCGACGAGCCGGCCCACCCGGCCGGCGGCCAGCGCCACCACCTGGCCCAGGTCGGGGTCGCCGGTGGCCACCGCGGTCGTTCCGCGCCCCCGGGTCCGGGTGGCGGGCCCGGGCGGCTCGAGGCCGAGCGCCAGTCCCACCGGCTCGCCCCGGTCGGCGTCGGGCTCGGTCGGCCCATCGGCGTCCCGGG
>DATCBL010000035.1:0-2386 GCA_036511875.1 Acidimicrobiales bacterium | reverse complement strand
TCCCCCTCGTGGCTCTCGCTGTGATCGGCCAGGAGCGCCTTGGTCTCCTCCAGGGAGGAGTCGGTGAACGGTACCACCAGGTCGGAAGGGGCAAAGGCGTCGTCGGCCAGGGCCACCCCGGACGAACGAACCTCGGCGATCAACGCCGAAAGGGCGTCGGTGAACCGGGTCTGGTCCCCGTGGTCGACGGCCTCGGCCACGGCATCGTCCAGCTTGCCGAGCGCGTCCCGCCGCTCGTCGGGGACGGTGTACTGGCCCTCGCCCAGGATCCGGACGATCATGACGGCGAGTCCTCGTGCTCCGCCGGCTCGAGCTCGGGTGCCGGCGGCGCCCCGGTGCCCACCTCGGCCTTGAGGGCGGCCAGTTCGGCGTCGACGGTGGAGGTGGTGGAGGCCTTGTTCAACTGGGCCTGGATGTCGTCCACCGGGTTGGTCAGGTCGGTCAGGGCCCCGGAAGCCAGCAGCTCGTCCATGGCCCCGGCCCGGGCCTGCATGCCGTCGATCTTGTCCTGGGCCCGCTGCATGGACATGCCGGCGTCACTCATCGACTCCGAGATGCCCGAGACGGCCTCGCCGATCTTGGTCTGGGCCTCGGCCGCCGTGTAGGTGGCCTTCATGGTCTCCTTCTTGGTGCGGAAGGAGTCCACCTGGGTCTGGAGCTTCTGGGCCGTGGCGATGAGCTTCTCCTCCTGGCCCGACACCTGGTCGTGCTGGGTCTTGAGGTCGGTGAGCTGCTCGGCGAGCGCGGCACGGCGGGCCAGGGCCTCGCGGGCCAGGTCCTCGTTGCCCTGGGTCAGGGCCGACTTGGCCTGGCTCTGCAGCTTGTCGGCCTGGCCCTGGAGCTGGGAGGCCTGCAACTCGATGCGCTTCTTGGCCGTGGTCACGTCGGCCACGCTGCGCCGGACCTTCTGGAGGCTCTCGAGCTGCTTCTGGTAGGAGAGGTCGAGGGACTCCCTCGGGTCTTCCGCCTTGTCGAGCAGCTTGTTGGTCTTGGCCTGGAGAATCCCAGACATCCGCTTCATCACGCCCATGGTGGTGAGTCCTTCCTCGTTCTTCGCGAGTGAAGCTTAGGGCTTCCCTGCCCGGTAGCGTGATCGGCGTGCCCGATCCGCTCTGCCTGCTCACCGTCCACGCCCATCCTGACGACGAGTCGTCCAAGGGGGCCGGGTCCGTGGCCCTCTACCACGCCCAAGGGATCCACACCGTGCTGGTCTGCTGCACCGGTGGGGAGGAGGGGGAAGTGCTGAATCCGGCCATGGACACCCCCGAGGTCCACGCCCGGCTGGCCGACCTCCGCCGCGAGGAGCTGGACGCCGCGGCGGCGGTCATCGGCTACGACGAGGTGGTCATGCTCGGCTACCGCGACTCGGGGATGGCGGGCTCGGAGTCGAACGCCAACCCCGACAGCTTCGCCCGGGCCCCCCTGGACGAAGCCGTGGAGCGGCTGGTGGCCATCGTCCGGCGGACCCGCCCGCAGGTCATGGTGGTCTACGGGGACGACCAGTCGGGCTATCCCCACCCCGACCATCTCCGGGTCCACGAGGTCGGGGTGGCGGCCTTCCGCGCCGCCGGGGACGGCGATGGCTTTCCCCGGGCCGGGACGCCCTGGCAGCCGGACAAGCTGTACTACACCGAGTTCTCGGTGGCCCGCTTCCGAGAGGTCCACGAGAAGTTCGAGGAGCTGGGCCTCGAGTCCCCGTTCGACGAGCAGTGGCGCCGGCGCTGGGAGGAGATCCCGGCCCCGACCGTCACCACCTCGGTGGACATCGCCGACTTCGCCGACGTGCGGCGCCATGCCCTGCTGGCCCACGCCACCCAGGTCGACCCGGCCTCGCCGTTCTGGTTCGGGCTGCCCCCCGAGGTCATGCGGACCATCCATCCCTACGACGACTACCGGTTGGCGCTGGTCGCCCGGCCGGACGGCAGCCTGACGGCTCCCCAGGGTTCGGAACCCGAGGCGCCCGGGGGACCGGTGGGGTCGGACCTGTTCGCCGGGCTCCGCCCCGCCAGCTGAGCGACGCCCGCCGAGCGACGCGGCGGCCCGGCCGTCGGTAACATCCTCTCGGGCCGAGACGACGAACCGGGGGAGTGCGTGACCAAGTGGCTGTCCACGGAGTGGTTCGACCGGGTCCTGGCCCTGGCGCCCGGACTTGCGGAGCGGCCCGGCCTCTCCGCCCGCATCCAAGAGCAGATCACCGGTGGCCCGGACGGGGACGTCTCGTGCTACTGGGTGCTGGAGGACGGGCGCCCGACGTCGGCGGCGGTCGGGACGGTCGTGCCGGCCGATCTCACCCTGACCCTGGCGTGGGCCGACGCCGCCGCCCTCCAGGCCGGCTCCCTCGACCCCAGCGTGGCCTTCATGCAGGGACGGATGAAGGTGGCCGGTT
>DATCBL010000034.1:0-5529 GCA_036511875.1 Acidimicrobiales bacterium | reverse complement strand
CGAGTCCCGCGAGCCCACCGGGCCCGCCGATGGCACCGAGGGGGAAGGCACCGGGCGTCCCGGCCCTCCCTCGACCGGGATCCCCCTGGTCGTCTCGACCCCGGTCAGCGGGGAGACCGACGGGTCCCGGCACGCCCACGGAATGCTCCGGCCCACCCGCCGGGAGCGCCGGTCCCTACGCAAGGAGAAGATCCGCGAGCGCCGGACGGTGGCCGGCCGCCACCCGAAGACCACGGTGGCCCTGGTGATCGTGGTGGCCCTGACCCCGGTGTGGATCTCGGCGGGGTCGGCCGCCACCAACCAGGCGCTGGGCAACACCCCCGGCGCCCGCCTCACCGAGTGGGTGAGGGACCACGGGGGCGGGGGCCTCGTGACGTGGGCCGAGAACACCTGGTACACCTGGCACGCCCCGCCCAAGGGGGGCGCGCCCAAGAAGGGCGCCATCCCGGCCCCCATCGCCAGCACCGCCACCACCCAACCGGCCGGCCCGGCCCACCTCCCCGTCCCGGCGGCCATCGCCCCCTTCGTGGCAAGCCCGACGCCCGGGGAGGGCCAGTGGCATCCGATCGGGCGCACCGTGGGCGGGATCCCGGCCATGTACGCGGCGTTCCTGCGGCCCAACGCCGTCTACACCAGCCTGGTCACCGGGGTGGCCTGGATGGACACCAAGCTGCTCCGGGCCACCCTGTACGAGGGATCGTCGATCCCCGGCACCGGCCAGACCTGGACCAACCAGGCGCCCCTGGCCGGAGCGGCCCTCGGCACCCTGGTGGCCGCCTTCAACTCCGGCTTCCGGACGCAGGACTCCCAGGGCGGCTTCTACGCCGACGGGATCACCGCCGTCCCCCTGCGGCCCGGTGCGGCCTCCCTGGTCATCAACAGCGACGGCACCGCCACGGTGGGGGCGTGGGGCACCGACGTGGCCATGTCGCCCTCGGTGGTGGCGGTGCGCCAGAACCTCGATCTCATCGTGGACCACGGCCAGGCGGTGCCCGGGCTCGACGCCAACGACAACAGCCGGTGGGGCGCCACCCTCGGGGGCAAGGTCCAGGTCTGGCGGTCGGGCCTGGGCGTCACCGCCACCGGCGCCCTGGTCTACGTGGGCGGCAACGACCTCTCGATCGTCGACCTGGCCAACGTGCTGGCCCGGGCCGGGGCGGTCCGGGCCATGGAGATGGACATCAACACGTCGTGGGTCAACTTCACCAGCTTCGACCCCGCGGCCGGCCAGCCGGCCTCGGCGGCCAGCGGGACCCTGCTCACCTACGACGAGGGCACCTCGCCCACCCGGTACTTCAACCCGCTGGCGCGGGACTTCGTGACCATGTCGGCCCGGTTGCCGGCCGCGGCCACCTCGGGATCTAAGGTCCGGGGCACGTGAGCCGCTGACCGTGCCCCGGGGCCGGACGACCCGGCGAGGAGGAGTGGGGCCATGGTGGAGCAACTACCCAAGCGGCGCTACGAGAAGGAGCTGGTGAGACTCCAGGGCGATCTGGCCACCATGACCGAGTGGATCCAACGGAGCGGGTCCCGGGTGGTGGTGCTCTTCGAGGGCCGTGACGCCGCCGGCAAGGGTGGGGTGATCAAGCGGATCAGCCAGTACCTGAGCCCGAGGATCTGCCGCATCGTGGCCCTGCCCACCCCCACCGAGCGGGAGCGGGGCGAGTGGTACTTCCAGCGCTACGTGGCCGAGCTCCCGACCTCGGGGGAGATCTCCCTGTTCGACCGCAGCTGGTACAACCGGGCCGGGGTGGAGCGGGTGATGGGGTTCTGCTCCGACGAGCAGTACCAACTCTTCCTCCGCCAGTGCCCGGTCTTCGAGCACCAGCTCATCGAGGACGGGATCATCCTCGTCAAGTACTGGTTCTCGGTGAGCGACGCCGAGCAGGAGCGCCGGTTCCAGAGCCGGGTGGACGACCCGCTGCGGCGCTGGAAGCTCAGCCCCATGGACATCGAGGCCCGCCAGCGGTGGGTCGACTATTCGCGGGCCAAGGACAATATGTTCCTCCACACCGACACCCCCGAGTCCCCCTGGTTCGTGGTGGAGGCGGACGACAAGCGGCGGGCCCGGCTCAACTGCATCGCCCACCTGCTGGGCCAGGTGCCCTATCGGCCGGTCGACCCGGAGCCACTGGTCCTGCCCAAGCGGGTCAAGGACCAGAGCTATGAGCGGCCGCCGCGGGACATGGCCACCTATGTTCCCGACTACGCGGCCACCCTGACCGACAGCGAACCGCGTTGACCGGACGGCCGGCGCGGCCCGCCCCTCAGCCGGGCATGCGCCGCCAGACGGCCCGGGGCAGGTGGCGCATCAGGGCGAAGACCCACCGGAGCACCGGCGGGGCGTAGACCACCGCCGATCCCGAGGCGATCCCCCGCACCACGGCCTCGGCCACGGCCCCGGGGGTGGTCGAGAAGGGCGCCGGGGCCATCCCCTCGGTCATCCGCCCCACCACGAACCCCGGCCGCACGATCGTCACCCCCACGCCGGTGCCGGCCAGCGAGTCCCCCAGGCCCTGGGCGAAGGCGTCCAGCCCCGACTTCGACGAGCCGTAGATGAAATTGGCCCGGCGGGCCCGGTCCCCGGCCACCGAGGACAGCACGACCAGGCGGCCGTGTCCCTGGTGCCGGAGACGGCCGGCGACGGCCAGCATGGCCGAGGCCGGCCCGGCGAAGTTGGTGGTGATGACCGTCGCCGCCGCCGGCGGGTCGAGCTCGTCGGCCCCCTGGTCGCCGAGGACCCCGGCGGCCACGATCACCAGGTCGATGTCGCCGAACCGTCCGAAGACGTCCTCGGCGAAGGCCAGGTGGTGGCCGGTGTCGACGACGTCGAAGTCCATCGCCTCGGCCACGTCGGCCCCGGCGGCCTTGGCCCGGTCCACGGCCTCGGACAGCCGGGCCCCGGGGCGCCCGGCCAGGATCACCGTCCGGCACCGCTCCGGGACCAGCCGGGCCACGATGGCCTGGGCGATCTCCGAGGAGCCCCCGAGCACGAGCACTGACTGGGGTCGCCCGATGGCGTCGATCATGATCCTGTCCGTTCTGGAGGTGGGCCGGCGCCGTTGGCGGGCGATGGCGTGGTGGACCGGGCGGCCCGGGGCCGGACCGGCTTGGTGGCTGCCGCCTTGGTGGCTCCGGCCTGGGTTCCTCGGGCCCTGCTGACTCGGGACTTGGCTCCGGCAGCCTTGGTCCCGACAGCCTTGACTCCCGCAGCCTTGGTGGACGCGGCCTCGGTCCCGGCGGCCTCGGCCTTGGTGGACGCGGCGGCCGTCGGGCGCGTGGACCCCGACGGGTCGGGCTTGGCCCGGGGGGCGCGCCTCGTACGAGTGGTCCGGGCCGGGCCGGCCTTCCCCTCGACGGCTCCCGGTGCCGGGACGTCGGTGCACAGCCCGAGGCGTCGCCCGAGGTCGGAACGCAGGATCCCCTCGGGATCGACCCGGTCGCGCACGGCCCGCCACTCGTCGACCCGCGGATACATGGCGCGGAAGGTGGCCGGGGCGACCCGGGAGTCCTTGGCCAGGTAGATCCGTCCACCGGCCGTCACCACCAGCTCGTCCAGCTCGTCCAGCAGCCGGCCCAGCCCGGGGTGCCCCACCGGGAGGTCGAGGGCCAGGGTCCATCCGGGCATGGGGAACGAGAGTGGGCCCGGGTCGCCGGGCCCGAACCGCTTGAGCACGGCCAGGAAGCTGGCCAGCTTCAATACCGTGAGGCGCTCGATGACCGTGCGCACCGTCTCCCCGTGCTGGTCGGGCACGACGAACTGGTACTGGAGGAAGCCCCTCGGCCCGTAGAGCCGGTTCCAGCCGCCCACCCCGTCGAGCGGGTGGAAGAAGCCGGTCATGTGGTGGGGCTTGGCCAGCTGCCGGACCGGGGCCTTGCGGAACCAGAACTCGTTGAACGCCGCCACCGTGACCGGGTTGAGCAGGCCGCCGGGCGGGGTCAGGGGGACCTGGGCCAGGGTCCGGGGCACGAACGACCGGGCCCGGTCCGGTGGCCGTCTCAGCCGTTCGGGCAGATCCTCCAGCCGGGCGTGGTCGCCGCGGGTCAACACGGAGCGGCCCAACCGGCTCCCGGTGGACTGGCAGTCGATCCAGGCCACCGAGTAGCGATAAGCATCGTCCCCGGTGAGCATCTTGTCCATGACGCTGTCCAGGTCGGCGGCCCGCTCGGTGTCCACCAGCATGTAGCTGGTCTCGACCGGGATCATCTGGAGGGTGGCGGCGGTGATCACCCCGGTCAGCCCCATGCCTCCGGCGGTGGCCCAGAACAACTCGGGATCGGAGGAGGCCGAGACGGCCAGGGTCCCGGTCGGGGTCACCAGGGTCAGCTCGAGGACGTGGGAACAGAAGCTGCCGTCGACGTGGTGGTTCTTGCCGTGGATGTCGGCGGCGATGGCCCCTCCCACCGTTACCAGTCGGGTCCCGGGGGTCACCGGGACGAACCACCCCAGCGGGACCAGCCGCTCCATCAGGGTCTGGAGGCTGACCCCGGCGCCCACGCTGACCCGGCCGGAGTCCAGGTCGACCCCGTGGACGGCGTCCAACCAGGTGGCGTCCAGCACGGCGCCCCCGGCGTTCTGGGCCGCGTCCCCGTAGCTCCGGCCGAGGCCCCGGGCGATGATGCCCCGCCGGCCCGACGCCGGTGAGGCGGCGTCGGCCACCGCCTGGTCCACGATGTGGGGATCGACGGCGTGGACCACCTCCGACGACGTCGGCGCGGTGCGTCCCCAGCCGGTGAGGAGCCCCGGCCGGCCCCGGGGCCCGTTCACGTGGCGTAGACCCCGGCGGCGAACAGGGCGATCCAGCACACCCCGTAGATCTGCAGCCGGTGGTCGTGGAGGGCCAGGTCCTCGGGGGCCGCCCCCTGGCCCGAGTCGAGGAGTCGCATGACGTGCAGCAGGGCCACGGTGAAGGGGATCACGGTGAGTTGGAACCAGATGGGATCGGTGCCCTTGTGCAGCTGGGCGGCCCGGTCGAAGGCCCACAGGCAGTACGCGGTCACGGTGACCGCGGCGGACAGGGTGCGGACCGAGCGGAGGAACGAGGGGGTGTACAGGCCGAGGGTCTGGCGGATCGGCCCGTCGTCAGCCGCCTCCTCGGCCAGCAGCTTCTTCTCCCCCGACCGCTTGCCGGTCACGATGAGCAGCGAGCCGAAGGAGGCCACGATGAGGAACCAGTCGGTCAGGGCCACCCCGGTGGCCACCCCCCCGGCCACCGCCCGGAGGACGAAGCCCGCACTCACCGCGGCCAAATCGAGGACGGGCTCGTTCTTCAGTCCCAGGGAGTAGGCCACGTTGACCAGGGCGTAGACCGCCATGACCAGGGTCAGATGCCAGCCTGCCAGCAGCTGGCCGAGGCCGATCGACACCGCCAGCATGGCCAGCCCGACCGCCACGGCCACCGGGACGGGCACCACGCCGACGGCCACCGGCCGCAGTCGCTTGGTGGGGTGGAGGCGGTCCGCCGGTGCGTCGATGGCGTCGTTCAGGAAGTAGGTGCCCGAGGCGGCCAGGCAGAAGATGCCGAAGGC
>DATCBL010000033.1:0-2768 GCA_036511875.1 Acidimicrobiales bacterium | reverse complement strand
CGGAGACCACCATCGCCACCGGCGACCAGTGGGTCATCGGCCACGGTCACCAGCGGGCGGTGATCACCGAGGTCGGAGCCACGCTCCGCTCGTTCACCGTCGAGGACCGCCCGGTGGTGGAGGGGTTCGGGCCGACCGAGTGGAGCCACGGGGGACGGGGCCAGGTCCTCGCCCCCTGGCCCAACCGGCTCGGGGACGGCACGTACACCTTCCACGGGGTGGAGGCCCAGGTGCCGCTCAACGAGCCGGCCCGCGGCACTGCCATCCACGGTCTCGTCCGTTGGCTGCCCTGGCGGATGGTGGGACGGGCCCAGAACCGGGTCAGCATGGCCTGTGAGCTCCGGCCGTCGCCGGCCTACCCCTTCGCCCTGGCCCTGACCATCGAGTACCGGCTGGGCCGGGACGGCCTCATCGTGGTCACCGAGGCCGAGAACTTCGGTGACGCCGACCTGCCGTTCGGGCTGGGCTTCCACCCCTATCTGACCGTGGGCACCCCCACCGTGGACCAGGTGCGCCTGAACGTGCCGGCGGGACGCCGCCTGCTCTCCGACCCGCGCGGCCTGCCCACCGCCGTCCTCCCGGTGGGCGGGACCGAGTTCGACTTCACCCACGGTCGGCTCATCGGGGTCACCGTGCTCGACACCGGCTTCACCGGCCTCAAGCGCGACGCCGACGGACGGGCCCGGGTCGAGCTGGACCACCCGGACGGGGCCGGCGGAGCCACCGTCTGGGCCGACGACCGGTTCGGCTACTTCATGATCTTCACCGGCGACACCCTGGAGCCGGCGTCGCGGCGCACGGCCCTGGCCGTGGAGCCCATGACCTGCCCGCCGGACGCGCTGCGGTCGGGTACCGACCTCGCCGTCCTGCGTCCGGGGTCCCGGTGGACGGGTTCGTGGGGGATCACCCCCCGCTGAGACCGGGCCGCCGCCACCCCAGCTGGGGAGGTCCGGCGCCTAGAAGACCTCGGAGAACAGGTCGAGCATGGCGTGCCAGGACCGGCGGTCGGCCTGGGGGTCATAGCGGATGGCCGGGGTGCTGCCGTCGGCGGTGGGACTGGTGAAGCTGTGGACGGCTCCGCCGTAGAGATGCATCTGCCAGTCGACGCCCGCCGCCCGCATCTCGGCCTCGAAGGCCGAGCGCTGTTCGGGCGGGATGATCGGGTCGTCGGCGCCGATGCACACCAGCACCTTGCCGGCGATGTTCGCCGCGTCCTCCGGGCGGTCGGTGGCCAGCCCGGAATGGAACCCCACCACGGCCTTCAGGTCGGCTCCGCTCCGGGCCAGCTCCAATGAGAGCGTTCCTCCGAAGCAGTAGCCGATGGCGGCCACCCGGTCGGGGTCGGCGTACTCGCTGGCCAGGAGGACATCGAGACCGGCCTGGGCTAGAGCGCGGGTGCGACCCGAGTCTCCGGCCAGGGCGCCGAACCGGTCCCCGACCTGCTCGGGGGCCAGGGGTTGTCCGCCGCCGTAGTAGTCGAGGGCGAACGCTGCGTAGCCCAGCTCGGCCAGCCGGCGGGCCGTGTCCTTCGGATGGTCGCCGAGCCCACCGGCGTCGTGGGCGATCAGCACGGCGGGGCGCCTCCCGGCCGTGCTGTCGTCGACGGCCAGACAGCCCACCAGGCCGACGCCGTCGTGAACGTACTCGATGTCCGTGATGGGCACGGCGCCTCCCTGTGGTCGATGCTCGCCGGTCCGAGCGCCGTCCCCGATGCTACCCAGGCCGGTTCGGACGAGTCGGTGCCGACGGCGGGGGTGCGCCCACCACGACCGGACCCCGGATCGGTCAGGATGCGGGAGTGGACGACCTCGATCTGGCCTCGATCACCCGCACCCTCGCCGGCGCCGGGTGCGTGGCCGCGGCCGAGGAGGCCGCCGAGCTCCTCGACGCGTCCGGGGACGGTGACGAGCTCCGAGAGATGGTCACCCGCCGCCTCACCGGGGAGCCGCTGGCCTGGATCACCGGGACTGCGGCCTTCTGCGGCCTGGAGGTCTCCGTCGGCCGCGGCGTGTACGTCCCCCGCTGGCAGTCCGAGACCCTGGCCCGCTGGGCGGCGGGAGTCCTGCCCCCGGCCGGCCGGGGGGTGGATCTCTGCACCGGCACCGGGGCGGTGGCCCTGGTTATGCAGTCGTCCCGCCCCGACGCCCGGGTCGTGGCCACCGAGGTTGATCCCGTGGCCGCCCGCTGCGCCCGGGGCAACGGGGTGAAGGTGTACCGGGGCAGCCTGGACGAGCCCCTCCCGGCCACCTGGGCGTCCCGGGTGGACGTGGTGGTCGGGGTGCCCCCTTACGTCCCCGACCGGGCGCTCCACCTCCTGCCCCGGGACGTGCAGCGGTTCGAGCCCCGCCGGGCCCTCGACGGGGGGCCGGACGGCCTGGCCCTGGTCAGGGCGGTAGTGCGGCGCAGCCGGCGCTGGGTCCGGCCGGAGGGATGGCTGGGGCTGGAGGTCGGGGGTGACCAGGTCGACGAGGTCGCCGCGCTGTTCGAGGGCGAGGGCTACCGCACCGTCGAGGTGCTCGAGGACGCCGACGGCGACCCGAGGGCGGTGTGCGGTCGACTGACCGCCCGCCCCGGCCCCGGTCAGGTCCCGGGGGCGAACGAGTAGCGGGACCCGGGCCAGTAGGTGTGGCGGGCGAACCGGACCGGCCGGCTGTTCCCGGCCAGCGCCAGGCTGAGCACCCCGGTCACCGGCGGGGAGGAGAGGGCGGCCGGGAACACCGCCTGGCCGTTGTCGGCCACCACCTGCCGGCCGTCGAGCGAGGCGGTGC
>DATCBL010000032.1:0-3151 GCA_036511875.1 Acidimicrobiales bacterium | reverse complement strand
CAAGACAGATGACAAAGACGACCCCGGACGTCGCCCCCGAGATGATGAACTGGCTCTTCCACCCCGGCGACCCATAGTGAGCGAGGAAATGGTCGAGTGTGTTGGCAGCCACGATGCTGGTGATCAGGCTGCCGGCCACCGGGCCCACGGTCCAGAAGCCCATGGCCGAGGCCCGGCCCACCTGGGGGCTGAAGTCGCGCACCATGGCCGGCGTGGCCACCAGGATGGCCCCCTCCACCAGGCCCAGCGCGCAGATGACCGCGGCGAAGCCCCACTCCCCCGAGACCAGGGGCACCCCGACCCCCACCAGCAGGCCGATGATGAGCAGCCCGTAGATGATGACGTTGGCCCGCCCCAGCCGGTCGGTCTTGCTGGCCGGCAAGGAGGCGAAGGCGCCGATCAGGTTGGAGATGATCACGATCCACACGTAGAAGCTGAACGACATGTGGTAGTTCTGCAGGATGTTGGGGGTGACCCCGGTCTGCGTGTAGTACGTGTAGTAGAGGACGATCGTGGCCAGCACGGCCAGGGCCAGGTAGCCGGTCCGCTTCCCCGAGGCCGGGTACTCGTCGATCTCGTGGACGAACAGGAACCGGAACAGCGGTCCGTGGGCCGAGGCCCCCCCGCCCCCCGACGCCGACTCCCCGACCACTGCGCTCTCGGTGCTCATGCCATCTCCCCCTGGTCTGCGGGCTGCGACCCTCCCGGATCGCCCCATCGACCGTAGCGCACCGACAGGGCCGACCGGAGGAATACCGTTGTCGGCCCGCCACCCCGGGCCCCGGCGGGAGTCGGGCCGGTCCGGTCAGGCGTCGAGGACGGCGGCGGCCACCAGCTCCTCCAGGTAGCGCGAGTCCCACCAGGAGATCTGGAGCTGCTTGGCCCGGCGGAAGTACAGCTGGATGTCGAACTCGACGGTGAAGCCGATGCCCCCGAAGATCTGCTGGGCGGTGGCGGTCAGATCGCGGAAGGTCTGGCAGGCGAAGAGCTTGGCCATGGGGGCGAGCTTGGCCACGCTGCGGCCCTCCGACCGGGCCCAGGCCGCCTCGTGCACTAGCACCTCGGCCCCGTCCACCGCGGTGGCGGCATCGGCCAGGTAGTGGGCCAGGGCCTGGAAGGCACCGAGCGGCTTGTCGAACTGCTGGCGGTCCTTGGCGTACTGCACGGTGATCTCCAGGGCGTACTGGGCCCCGCCCACCGCCTGGGCCGCGGCCAGGATGACCCCGTCGTGCATGACCTGGTCCCAGGTCGACCAGCCCCGGCCCGCCGGCCCGATGCGATCGGCCGCGCCCACCCGCACCTGGTCGAGGTCCACCCGGTACTGGGTGTCCGAGGAGATGGACAGCTGCTGGGTCAGGGTCACGCCCGGGGCGGCGGGATCCACCACGAACAGGTCGACGGCGTCGGGCTCGTCACCGGTCCGGGCCAGCACCACCAGGCGGGTGGCGGCCCGGGCAAAGGCCACGTGCCGCTTGGTGCCGGTGAGGAGGTACCCGTCGCCGTCGGGCACCGCCCGGAGCTGGACGCCCCTCGGCCCGAAGCCGTTCTCGGGCTCCAGCCACGCCGGGGTCCAGATGGCCTCACCGGTGACCAGGCGGGGCAGCCACTCCTCTTTCTGGTCCCGGCTCCCGGCCCGGGCCAGGGCGCCACCCGAGAGGATGGAGCTCACGAAGTGGGGCGAGGGGGCCAGGGACCGCCCGAACTCCTCGTAGACCACGACGCCCTCGACCGCCGACATACCCGAGCCCCCGAACTCCTCGGGGAGCTGCAGCCCGATGAGGTCGAGGTGGGCCAGCTGCTTCCACAGCTCGGGGGAGTAGCCGACCGGGTCGTCCTCGAGCTCCCGGACCACCGGCAACGGGCTGGTGGAGGCGCACACGCCCCGCACCGTCTCACGCAGCATCTCTTGCTCCGGGCTGAATTGCAGGTCCAACATGGTCAGTTCTCCTGTTCGGGTGATACGAGGGGCAACGGGCGCCGGGTCCGGGGCGGGGCGGGGGGCGCGGGGCTCACGGCTGCCACCGGTCACCCCGGCGGTCCCAGGGGTTGTCGTCCTCGGTCACTGGCAGCGCCACCCGCGCCGTGCAGGTGGTCTTGATGTCGTCGTCCACCGACACCGAGACGTCGATGGCCACCCAACCGCATCCGGCGTCGTCCACCCCGGTGTCGGTGACCACCCCCGAGAACACCATGGTGTCGCCGGGGAAGATGGAGCCGAGCATCCGGAAGGTCACCCGCCGGAGCCGGCCGTAGGGCCCGGTCCAGTCGGTGATGAACCGCTCGAACCACCCGGCCAGGTTGGGGGTGTTGAGGAAGATGTCCCGGGTGCCGTTGCGGTGGACGGCGAAGTCCTTGTCGTGGTGCATGGGCCGCCAGTCCCGGGCGGCCAGGGCCCCGAGCACCACCGTGGTGGCGGTGACCGGGTAGGCCAGCTCGGGGAGCTCGTCGCCGGCCGAGACGGTGCCGTGGAGCCGGCGGGTGGCGGTGGCGCTCATGACCGGGCCCCGGTCCCCTCGGGACCGCCGGCTCCCTCGGCCGCCCGACGGTAGCCGAATCCGGTGTAGCTCTCCACCGCCACCAGCTCGTCGCGCTGGTTGTGGTACTCGACGTCGATGACCCAGAACCGGCCGGTGCCCAGGCGGCTGGTTTTCTCCTCGCTCACCGACCGGAGGATCTGCCGGGTCACCAGCCGGTCGCCGGGCCGGACTGGCTCGTGGAAGATGATGGTGTTGTCGCTCATGACCGCCTCGGGGAGGCCGAGGCCCTCCTTCAGGTCGAAGTGGATCTGGAGGGGCAGCGCCTGGGTGGTGCGGCCCGGGGCCCAGTGGTGAGGCCGGAACCACACCGACACCATGGTCGGCGGGGCGATGGGCCCCCCGGTCACCTGGTCGGCCACCGCCGGGTCCCAGAACAGCGGGTTGCCGTTCTCCACCGAGGCGCAGGTGGTCCAGACATACCCCTGCTCGACCGGGAACTCGCCCCGCTCCTCGTACTGCTCGACCCCGATCAGGCCGGCGATGTCGTCCTCCTCGATGGCCCTCACGCCACCACCCCCATCCCTTCCAGCTCGGCGATGCGGGCCGCGCTCAGTCCGGCGGCGCCGAGCAGCCGGGCGGTGTCGGACCGCTCCGGGTCGCCCAGCTCCACCGGC
>DATCBL010000031.1:0-7950 GCA_036511875.1 Acidimicrobiales bacterium | reverse complement strand
GGCCCCCGACTGACGCAGGATGTAGGCCGCTTCGGCCCCCTTGAACCGCGTGTTGAGCGGGACCAGCAGCGCTCCGGCCCCCACCGCTCCGAGCGCCGCCACCACCCACTCGGTGCAGTTGGGCGCCCAGATGGCCACCCGGTCACCGCGGTCGATTCCGTTGGCCACGATGGCCCGGGTGGCGGACGCCACCTCGTCGGCCAACTGGTCGAAGGTCAGCCGCACGGTCGTCCCGTCCGGGCCGTGGACGTCGACCACCGCTTCCGATTCGCCGAAGCGCGCGGCGGCGTCCTCCACCAGGCCGGGAATAGTCCCCCACTGCAGATCCCCGCGGGGATCGGTCACATCTGACACTTCGTCAGGGTAGTGCATTCCCCATCGGGCGGGACCGGCGCCACCCGGACCGAAAGCCCGTCGACCTAGGGGTGCTGGCTGCTCACCGAGACCACCTCACCGGTCATGAAGGTGGCGTACTCGCTGGCGAGGAAGGCGATCACGTTGGCCACCTCCCACACCTCGGCGCCCCGGCCGAAGACCTCGCGCCGGCTCAGTTCGGCCAGCTCCTCGTCGGGCATCACCTTGTTGAGGAAGGGGTGGACGGCCAGGCTGGGCGAGACCGCGTTGACCCGCACGTTGTGCGGGGCGGCCTCGACCGCGCTGCACCGGGTGAGGGCCATCACCCCGGCCTTGGCCGCGGCGTAGTGGGCCTGTCCGGCCTGGGCCCGCCAGCCGAGCACCGAGGCGTTGTTGACGATGACCCCGCCCCGGCCCTGGGCGTAGAAGTGCCGGAGGGCGGCCCGGGTGCAGCGGAAGGTACCGGTGAGGGTGATGTCGAGGACCAGCGACCACTGCTCGTCGGTCATGTCCACCACGTCCACCTTCCCCCCCAGGCCGGCGTTGTTCACGGCCACGTCGATCCGGCCGTGCCGCTCGGCGGCGGCGTCGTAGAGGTGCCGGACCTGAGCCTCGTCCGTCACGTCGCAGGGCACGGCCAGCGGCCGATCGCCGGCCAGTTCCGGCAGCGCGGCCAGGGTGTCGGCGGCCTCGCCCAACCGCCGCTCGTGGGCGTCGGAGACCACCACCATGGCCCCCTCCTCCACGCACCGCTTGGCGGTGGCGAACCCGATGCCGGTGCCGGCGGCGGCGGTGATCACCACCACCTTGCCGGTGAGCAGGCCGTGGCCCCCCGGCGGGCGAGGGACCGGGGTCGGCCATTCTGCGGTCGCATCGGTCATCGGGCGGCCCCCTTGGGGTCGGGCGGCAGGCCGAGGACCCGCTCGCCGATGATGTTCTTCTGGATCTCGTTGGATCCGCCGTAGATCGTCTCGGACCGGCTGAACAGGAACGTCCGCTGGAACTCGTCCAGCTCGTAGGGAGCACCCGCGGCGACCAGGCCGTCCATCCCGCGCACGTCGATGGCCAGCTCTCCCAGCCCACGGTGCCAGGTGGCCCAGTACAGCTTGCTGATCGACGCCTCGGGCGGCGCCACCGGGCCGTCGTACCCCGAGAGGCTGCGCAGGGTGTTGAACCGGAGGATCTCCAGCTCGGCGTACGAGCGGGCCAGCCGCTGGCGGATGACCGGATCGTCGGACCTCCCGTTGGCCCGGGCCGCCTCGAGCACGCCGTCCAGCTCGCGCCGGAAGGACAGCTGGTGGCCGAGCAGCCCGACGCCGCGTTCGAAGGCCAGGGTGGCCAGGGCCACCGTCCACCCCTGGCCCACCTCCCCCACCACGTGCTCCCGGGGCGTGCGGGCCCGGTCGAAGAAGACCTCGTTGAACTCGGAGGTCCGGGTGAGCTGGGTGATGGGCCGGACCTCCACGCCGGGCTGGTCCATGGGCACCAGTAGGTAGGAGAGCCCATGGTGGCGGTGCGATCCGGGCTCGGTGCGGCACACCACGAAGCACCAGTCGGCCTGGTGGGCCAGCGACGTCCAGACCTTCTGCCCCGTCACCACCCACTCGTCGCCCTCCAGCCCGGCCTTGGTCTGCACGTTGGCCAGGTCGCTGCCGGCATCGGGCTCCGAGTAGCCCTGGCACCAGAGCTCGGTGCCGGCCAGGATCGGCGGGAGGAATCGGGACTGCTGCTCGGGGGTCCCGTACTGGATCAGCGTCGGGCCGAGGAGCCCCTCGCCGAGGACGCTGACCCTCCCGGGAGCCCGGGCCCGCACGTACTCCTCGTTGAAGATGACCTGGTGGGCGATCGAGGCTCCCCGACCCCCGTGCTCGACCGGCCAACCGAGACCGGTCCACCCCCCGGCGGCCAGGACCTTCTCCCACTCCAGCCGGATCTCGAACCCGAAGGTCTCGTCGCCCGAGCCGCCCCGCCCCCCGAGGGCGGCGAACTCCCCGACGACGTGGCCGGAGAGCCAGGCGCGGACCTCCTTGCGGAAGGTCTCGTCTTCGGGTCGGTCTCGGAGGTCCATGGCGGAGGGGTGTCCTGTGGCGTCGGTGGTGGCCGATCGGACCCGGGAGCCCGGCGCTCGGGTCGGTGGGCGGCAGCCCCCGGACGACGGTACCGACCCACCGTGGCGCGACGTTAGCAAACGGGTTTCGGGGGACCCGAGCGAGGATCCGCGGGCGGGGGGCCCGCTGGGACCCGGGAACAGCGCGGACGAGGGCCGTGTTCTACCTTGTGATCGTGGTTCGAGCCAGGACCGGGCTCCCGCCCGGGTCGGCACGGGCTCAAGGAGGCAACTCGATGAGCGGCAGCGGCATGAGCGGGACCGGCACCGGCACGGGGGGCCGCAGTACCAGCGGGGGCGGCGAGCGGATCGAGCTGAGCGACGGGGAGTGGAGGGAGCGCCTCTCCCCCGAGCGTTACGCCGTCCTGCGTCAGAAGGGGACTGAACCGGCCTGGTCGGGCGAGCTCCTCCACGTCGAGGGGAGCGGCATGTTCACCTGTGCCGGGTGCGGTGCCGCGCTGTTCCCGAGCGACACCAAGTTCGAGTCGGGGTCGGGATGGCCCAGCTTCTACCGGGCCCTCGACGACGGGGTCATCGACGAGCACGTGGACAGGACCTTCGGCATGTCCCGGACCGAGATCACCTGCGCCCGCTGTGGCGGGCACCTCGGCCACGTCTTTCCCGACGGTCCGGCGCCCACCGGTCAGCGCTACTGCGTGAACTCCCTCTCCATCGAGTACGAGCCCACCGACTCCTGACCCGGAGTCGTGAGGCGATCCTCGAGCAACTCGAAGAGGTCGCCGAGGGCGTCGGCCTCGGCCATCCCGCCGACCGCCACCAGGACGCGGTCGGCGTCCGCCAGGGCCTGGCAGGCGTCGAACGCCTCCCCCTTGGTGAGGTGGACCCGGGCCGAGAACGGTCCGGCGCACTCGGACCTCCCGTCGGTGGCGCCGGAGCCGTTCGCGCTCACCGATCAGACCCGGCGGCCGAGGGAGTCCCCGCCCCATCGGCGGCGTCCGACCCACGGTCACCGTCCTCGTCATGGGGTCGCAGCACCTTGTGCACGTCCAAGGTGGCGAACCGGAGGCTCGCCCCGACCTCGTCGGCGACGATCTCCACCTTGAAGCGCCGGTCACCCTCCTCGGTCTCCCAGCTGCGTTGCTCCAGCCGGCCCGTGACCACCACCCGCATACCGCGGGTCAAGCTCAGCGCCACGTTCTCGGCCAGGTCGCGCCAGGTCACCACGTCGAAGAACGAGGTCGACTCCTCCCATTCGTTGGTCTCGCGGTTCTGCCACCGGCGGTTGACGGCCACCCCGAGGGTGGTGGTGGCCTGTCCGTCGCGGGTGTAGCGGATCTCCGGGTCGCGGGTCAGGTTGCCGATGATGGTCGTGGTGGAGGCCATGGTCATGACGGGTCCCTTTGGTTCGTGCACCGTGGTGCGTGTCCGGCGGACGATGGCATACCGTCGCTCCGGGCCACCCGGCTCGGGCGACGACCCCATGGTCGGAGAGCTACCTTGCCCGCCCCCGGCCCAACGAGCTGGCCGGATACCTTGCCGGCGACCTGACCGGGCTCGGGCCGGGGTCCCGCCGCCGTCGGCCGGGACGCCCACGGAATGATGCCGGTAGGCTCGGCCGGGGCAGGCGAAGAGCCCTGGGTAAACCGACAGAACGAAGGCAACCGACAGAACGAAGGGAACGGGCCCCGATGAGTTGGACCGGAGTCGAGCCGTACGGGAACGACCTCTACACCGAGGCCGACGGCGATCCCGACACCTTGGCCAACCTCGGTCCGCTCGCGGCGATGGCCGGGGTCTGGGAGGGGACGTCGGGAGCCGACGCCCATCCCGCCGCCGACGGCACCGAGCGCAACACCTTCGTGGAGCACTACGAGCTGCAGCCGATCGACCGTCAGACCAACGGGCCCCAGCTGTTCTACGGGCTCCGCTACCACACCCACATCGTCAAGCCCGGCGAGGTGGAGACCTTCCACGACCAGGTCGGGTACTGGCTGTGGGAGCCGGCCACCGCCACCGTCACCTACGCGCTGGCCATCCCCCGGGGCCAGGTGCTGTTGGCCGGTGGATCCGCCGAGCCCGACGCCACCGAATTCGAGGTGCGGGCCGCGGTCGGGTCCGAGGTCTACGGCATCCTGTCCAACCCCTATCTCGACCAGGCCTTCCGAACCCTCAGCTACCGGATGAGCGTCACCGTGCACCCCGACGGCACCTGGTCCTACGAGGAGGAGGGGGTACTGGACATCCCCGACCGTGACGAGCCCTTCAGCCACATCGACCGCAACACCCTGACCCGAATCGGGCCGCCGACTCCCAATCCCCTGGCCGGGACCCCCGCCGGCCGTGGGGACCTGGGCGTCGGCAGCCTATGGAACGAAAGCAGACCGATCCCATGAACCATCTGATCCGAGAGCTGGCGCCGATCACCGACAAGGCCTGGACCCAGATCGACGACGAGGCCGCCCGCTCCCTCAAGCACTTCCTGGCCGCCCGGCGCCTGGTCGACTTCAGCGGACCGCTGGGCTGGGACCACTCGGCGGTCGACGCCGGTCGGGTCAAGACCCTCGACGGCGGCGCCCTCGGCGGGGTGGAGGCGGCCCTGCGCAAGCTGGTGCCCCTGGTCGAGCTGCGTTCGGCGTTCAGCCTCCACCGGGCCGAGCTGGCCGCCGCCGACCGGGGGGCCTCCGACCTCGATCTCGACGCGGTGATGGCCGCGGGGCGATCGGCGGCGTTGGCCGAGGACCACCTGGTGTTCCACGGGTACGACGCCGGTGGGGTGGCCGGCCTGATCACCGCCTCACCCCACCAGCCGGTGACCATCGGCGACGACTACGACCGGTATCCCGAGCACGTGGCCCGGGCCGTGGCCCTCCTCCGGGCCGCTGATGTGGCGGGGCCCTACGCCGTGGCCCTCGGGGCCCGATGCTTCACCGGCGTCACCGAGACCACCGAGCACGGCGGCTACCCGGTGTTCGAGCACCTGCGCCAGATCCTCGGGGGCCCGGTGGTATGGGCACCGGCCGTCGACGGGGCGGTGGTCCTCAGCCAACGGGGAGGCGACTTCGACCTGACCGTCGGCCAGGACTTCTCGGTCGGCTACCGCTCGAGCAATGCCACCGCAGTGGAGCTCTACATCGAGGAGAGCCTGACCTTCCGCATCAACACGCCGGCGGCATCGGTGCACCTGGCCTATCCCTGACGGGAAGGCCGGCGGCGGGCCGGGAGGGCGGGGCCGGACTCAGGCCCCGGCCAGGTCGGCGGCCAGCTCGGATCGGGTGGCCTCGCTCAGCCGGGTGCCGGGGAGCCCGTCGGGATACCCGGGGTGGTTGACAGCCAGGTACACCGGCTGGGTCTGGAACGCCGCCACCTGGAGCGGGGTGAAATGGAACCGGACGTAGTTCACTGCCGAAGTGGTCTCGGGTCGGGTGAGGGTGGCTTCGTACTCCTGGTCGGGGGTGGAAGGGACGACCTCGGGGGCCGGTCCGGCGCCGAGGCGCAGTTCGCAGGACCGCTCCACTCCGACCAGTGCGGGCAGCCAGGTGCGCAGCTCCGCTTCGGTGGTGAGCTCGAGGAAGAGGGTGGCCGACAGTTCGCCGGCCGCGGGCAGCAGGCGGTTGTAGACGTCCAGCTCGTACTGGATCTGCTCGTCGGTGGACATCTTCTCAGCCCGGGCCATCTCCTGCACCTGGAAGCGCATGGTCAGCCGACTCTCGAAGGTGAGGGTGACGACCGGCCCGACACTGACCCGTCGCAGCTTCTTGACCGCGATGACCCGGGCCCGGAAGGCGTCCCGCTCCCGCTCGTAGGCGCGTTGGTCGGCGATGTCGTCGAGAGTGAGCGGCTGGGCTGGGGTCATGGGACTCCTCTCGGGGCGCTCGGAGGCCGGATGGCACCGGCCCCGGGTGGGACCCCGGAACCGGTGCCGGCACTGCTCGGGGCCGCGCCGGGCTCCCCGGCGCCGGCTAGGCGACGGAGGCCAGGCCCTCGGTGAACCGTCCGGCGTGGCTCTTCTCGGCCCGGGCCAGGGTCTCGAACCACTCGGCGATCTCGTCGAACCCCTCGTCGCGGGCGGTCCGGGCGAACCCGGGGTACATCTCCGAGTACTCGTAGGTCTCGCCCTCGATGGCCGACTTGAGATTGTCCTCGGTGGGACCCACCGGGACGCCGGTCACCGGGTCGCCGACCAAACGGAGGAAGTCGAAGTGGCCGAAGGCATGGCCGGTCTCCCCCTCGGCCACCGAGCGGAAGAGCGCGGCGACGTCCGGGTAGCCCTCCACGTCGGCCTTCTGGGCGAAGTACAGGTACCGGCGGTTGGCCTGGCTCTCCCCGGCGAAGGCCTCCTTGAGGTTGGCCTCGGTCTTGCTGTCTTTCAGTTCCGTCACGGTGTTCCTTTCATTGCGGTGCCGGCCGCGGAGGCTTCCGCGGCCGGGTGGGTGGTACGGACAGGCGGTGGTGCGGGCCGGCCCGGGGTCACGACTTCACCCGGGACGGGGCCCGACGGGATCGGGACGGGGCACGGCACTCGGGGCAGAGCCCCCGGAACACGATCTCGGGGGAGCCGACCTCGAACCCCAGGTCCGCGCCCTTCGGGATCCGGAGGGCGGGGAACGCCGCCACCAGGTCCCGGACGCTGCCACAGCCCCGGCAGACCAGATGGTGGTGGGGATGGTCCACGTTGGGATCGAAGCGGGTCATGCCGGTCCCGACGTCGAGGGTGGCGATCTCCCCCAGCTCGGCCAGGTCGTAGAGGGTCTGGTACACGGTCTTGAGCGAGATGGTCTCCATCTGCTGGCTGGCCAGGGCGTGGACCGCCTCCGCCGAGGGATGGGTCTCGTCGCCCTCCAGGGCCCGGAAGATGCACTGGCGCTGGGCGGTCACCTTGCGGCCGGTGGCCCGGAACCGCTCGGTTAGCTCGTCGGGGGAACGCATCGCCGTCCAGCGTATCACCAATCATTGTTCTTCAACAATCGTTGTAGATTCCCGCCGGGTCGGGTCCACGGCCGGGGGCAAGCCGGTCACCCCACCCTGGCCCGGCCGGGCCCTCGGCCCACCTGTGGCAGGCTTTGGCCATGCCCGAAGGAACCCGCGCCGATGCCCTCCGCGCCGGCCGGTTCGGGCGGGCCGACGCCCTGGCCCGGCTGGCCTCCGAGCCCTTCGACGTGCTGGTCGTCGGCGGCGGCATCACCGGGGCCGGCGTGGCCCTCGACGCGGCCAGCCGAGGGCTCCGCACCGCCCTGGTGGAGAAAGACGACTTCGCTTCGGGGACGTCGTCCAAGTCGTCGAAGCTGATCCACGGCGGACTCCGCTACCTCCAGCAGCACGAGTACCGCCTGGTCTACGAGAACCTGGCCGAGCGCCAGCGGCTGCTGGAGAACGCTCCCCACCTGGTCTCGCCCCTCCCCTTTCTCATCCCCCTCTTCGGGCGGGACGGGATGGTCAACCGGGGGGTGGCCCGCGTCTACCGCACCGCCCTGTGGCTCTACGACCTGACCGGTGGCGTGCGCATCGGCCGCCGCCACGAGAAGGTCACC